>JBIHZT010000358.1:0-4734 GCA_044240265.1 Luteolibacter sp.
CCCGTCGCTCGGATCGGTCTGATGACCGATGATATAGCGCTTGGAGAGGTTCTCAATACTGATGACTGGATTAGACATGTGATGCGGGTGGGTGGGTCAAATGATGTCGGCGAAAGTCCGCTCGGTGCGCCGGAAATAGCGCAGCCCGGACCATGTGATCAGCAAGACGATAACGATCGAGAGCAGCAGGCCGGGCACGTAGAGTTGGTGCTCGCCACCGAGCAACGCCCAGCGGAACCCGTCGATCACCCCGACCATCGGGTTGATCGAATAGACGAAGCGCCACTGATCGGGCACCACGCTGCTGGTGAACCCGACCGGAGAAAGATACAACCCGAATTGGATCATGAACGGCACGATGAAACGGAAGTCCCGGTAGCGGACCATCAGCGCGCAGATCCACAGCCCGGTACCGAACGCGGCAGTCATCGCCAGCAGGACGAACAGAGGAAGCAGGAACACCCGCGGAGTCGGCAGATATTGGAACCAGACCATCGTCAGCGCCAGCAGGCAGGACGAGATCAGGAAGTCCACCAGACTCGTGATCATGCTGCTGGCCGGCATCACAAGGCGCGGGAAGTAAACCTTCGAGATCATGTTTTGGTTCCCCACCAGACTGTTGCCGCTCTCGCCGAGTGCCGCGGCGAAAAACTGCCAAGGCAGCAAACCGGCAAACACCAATATGGGATAGGGCACGCTGCCCGACGGCATCTTCGCCAACTTGCCGAAAATGAAGGTGAGAACAAGCATCGTGAACAGCGGCCGCAGCACTCCCCACGCCACGCCCACCACCGTCTGCTTGTAGCGCACCAGAATGTCGCGCCATGCGAGGAAGTAGAACAACTCCCTGTAGCGCCAGAGGTCGCGCCAATACTGCTTTTCGGCCCGGCCGGCCTCGATCGTGATCTCGTTCATCGTGGGTGGAATGGAATGGTTGATAGGGTATGGTTGATTCAAAAAGGGGGGGCAGCTGATTCAGCTGCGGACATTCTATCCGCTGCCGCTGATTCCAACACATCCGCGAGCTGTTGCATATAACGGAATGACGTGAGGTGATCGAGTGCATGGCGGCGGCCCGCCACGCCCATCCGCCCGGCCTCGGCCGGAGATTCGATCACTCGCGCCATCGCATCGGCCATTCCCTCGACGTCGCGCTCATCCACCAGCAGCCCGGTCACCCCGTGCTCGATCACCTCGCCCAGCCCGGCGTGACGCGTTGCGATCACCGGCAGACCGGTCATCATCGCCTCAAGCATCGCCACCGGCGTGCCCTCGCTGTCACCGGCATTCGGGCCCACCCGCGGCGTCACCGAGTGCTGGACGAACGCGCTCGCCCGGCGCATCCACCGCGCCACCTCGTCGGGGGAGAGGATTCCGGGGAACTCGACTGCTCCGGCAAGGCCAAGCGCCTCGACAAGGTTGTGCATCGTTTCAAATAACGGCCCGTCGCCGGCAAGCACCAGCCGCGCCTCAGGGTGCCTGCGCCACACCCGATCGAAGGCCAGCAACGTAAGATACGGTGCCTTCTTGTCCACGAAACGCCCGACCCCGAAGAACAATGGCACATCCGGCACCGCGACACAGGGCTCAAACCGCTCCGAGTCCACTCCATAGCGGATCAGCGTGATCTTGTCGGCCGGGATCCCCAAGCCGACCAGCGCCGCGCGCATCCGCTCCGACACCGCGATCACCTGCGCGCATTCCCGCCCGAGATCACGATAGCCGGCCTCGAAACGACCAACCTCCGATTCCATGTGCGCATCGTAGCCGTGGAAATGGACGACCAACGGAATCGACAATTCACGGCACAAGGGCAACAACGCCACCCCGGTGCGACCGTAGTTCGCCAGCACGACGTCGACACGCCGCTGCCGCAAGCGCCGCCGCAGTTCGCGGGTCTGCAAGGTCGTTTGCCGGCTGGCCGTCGAGCCCAGCGCCCGCAACATGTCGAGCATCCCGGCGGGGGACTTGCGCCAGCCGATCGGCCCGCCCGGGATTGTCTCCGAGGCCACCGGCCCGCCGTGGATCCGCAGCACGCACGGCAACCGCTCGAACTGCATGTGGATGAACGTCTCCGAATACCCGGATCCGCTCGGTGAAGCAACGCAAAGATTCACTTGAACAGTTTTTTAATAATTTCCCTGCCGAGCCTGCGGACACGCTTTGACAACGCCTCCGGAGGTTTCGGATTGATCGGCAGTTCGAGGCATTCGGGCCAGAGTCGCGCAATCACGCTGAGGAAGAACGAATGGTCCGGCTCGCCCCGCAGTCCCGGATCCACCGACAGCGCAGCCTCCAGCACGCGTCGGCAGTTGAAGGGAGGGAAGATTTCCTTCCATGCCAAAAGGAACTCTTGCTGACTCGAGGCAAGCCAACTTCCCAACTCGTTTTCCCAAAACAGCAGATCGCGTGCATCATAGTTGTAAACCTCGCCCAGCCCGTCCATCCATCGTTCCATGGCGCGGACGGCGAAGGCCTGCTGGCTCATTCCAATTGCCCGTGCCAGCAACTCAGGCGTGAAAGCTTCCTCGCCTTCCAGCCCGGATTTGATCGTGATGTAGTAGCGCCGCGCGACCTCGACAACATGCCCGCCCACAGCCGCCTTTTCGAGATTCAACGCGTCGTGGATTGCCTGCGCGCCATACACCCATTTTTCATGGCAGAGCAGGTTACTCGAAAAGTACAGCTCCCGGAACTCCGGCCGCAACCGGCAATCGGAATCGATGACCCGATGTTGCAAGCCAAGGGTAGCCACAAGTTTGCGGGCGATCACAAGATCGGGGTCGGATTCCAGCATGCCGCGTTTCTTCGAAGTGACGAACAACACGTCATGGGCGAACGGCCTTGCCGCGGCCAGCATGATCCGGCTGTCGAGCCCGGCGGTGAGCGTAACTGCAAGTGGGCAGCGGGCGTGCATCGCCGTGATCAATCCGCGCAGGGTCTCTCCGACCACTTTGGCGGCCTCTTCGGGGGCGGACGGAGTGAATCCCTTTTCCGGCCAAAAGCGGCGCGCAGCGCTGGTCCGGATGCTCAGCTCGTGATTCGGCGACAGGCGCCGGATTTCGCGGTAAGGTGAAGTATCCCATGGCCAATAATGCTCGCCGTCGCGGGTATTATAGCCGTCGGACACCATGAATTCCCGCGCCTCGGGCGAGGTCTCAAGGCCGAGGATCTCGGCCAGAATCCCGGGCTCGGACGCCGCCCACATGGCCCCGGTCGCCGCCGCGTCATTATAGAACATCTGCAGGATCCCGGCAGGATCCGCAAAGATCCTGACGTCGTCGGGCTCCTCGATGATCAGCAACCAGCGGCCGCCGAACCGCTCGGTCAGATCGACCGCCGAGATCCCCGGCCGCGCAGCGAGCGCCATCCTGCCGACGATCTCGGCATCGCTATGGTCCGGAGCATCGGGATCCAAGATGAACCCCAGCAGTGTCATCGACAACCCGTCACCGCTGGCCTGCGTGACCTTCAATGCCGGGTGCGCGGACAGATGCAGCGCGGGACCGACTGCATACTGGTTCCATGACGCCAGTCGCTCAAGCGGCCGCGGCCCAAGGACGAATTGTCCGCGACGCCAGATCTTGTGGTTGGAATCGGTCATAATTGTTGGATCCTGTTTTCAGTTGCGCCGGCCTGCGGCAAGGCGGTTCGTACATGCTCGCACCACATCACCGACGGCGGAAAACAGGCGCATCACTGCCGACCGCAATCCAATACGGCTCCGGTAGTAGGCATGGTCGAATATGTGGACCATTGCATAAGCCCCGGCCGGATGCAATGCGGCAAGGCGCCTCAGGCTTTCCGCCAAACTTTCCCGGAATGGCTCAAGGTCGGCCGCATCCTCGACCCAATAACACCGCATCCTCAGCTGGCACGCATACAGTTGGTCGATCAATGGCGCGTGACTCGGATTGTCACGCATATAGGTCTCGAGACACACGACATAGCAACGCAACGTCACTGCGAAGTTCGCTCCGTTGGCGTCAGCACGCGACATGCTGTCAGGTCGATAGAAGTAGAAGTAATGACTTTGCGGAATGACCGCGACCCGGCGCGCATCGGCGAAGCATCCGAACCCGACGATGTAATCGGCGCCCGTGTCCACCCGTCGTTCCAAGTTCCGCAGCAAGTGAGGACGGATCAAATCCGCCCGGAACAACTTGTTCCAAATCACTGCCGAACCGAATTGCAGGCGGCAGAACCGTCCCAACAGGTCGTCATCGAAAACATCCCGCTTCGCAAACCTTACTTTCGGTCCGAGCAGTTCGCCCGGCGCGGATGCGATCGTCGCGCCGCAAAGGACGATATCGGCCGCCTCGCACTCCGCCGCACGCCACATTGATTCGTACATACCGGGAGCAATCCAGTCGTCGCCATCGACGAATCCGATGCGCGTTCCAGAGGCCATTTCCAGACCGGCGATCCTTGCGGCATGAAGTCCCCGGTTCTCCGGTTGCCTGACCACCTTGACCCGCGAGTCGGAAGATGCAAATTCCGCGATGATCTCCCCCGTTCGATCGCTGGAACAATCATCCACCACGATCACCTCCAGTTCCCGGTAGGTCTGGGCGAGGATCGACTCGACACAACGTGAAATGTAGCTTTCCAGATTGTAAGCTGGAACGATCACCGAGATGAGCCTGTTATGAGATGCTGCCATCGATTTATCCATACGCTCTTATTCCGCCATGCCCTGCCTGCGCATCCGCAGGAAGCAATGATAAATCCTCT
>JBIHZT010000359.1:0-4709 GCA_044240265.1 Luteolibacter sp.
CGGACGCTTAGATCCCACCAAAGGCTTCCTCTCGCCCTATCTTGGCAAAAGCATGCACGTCACCACCTGTCCGCTCTTCCGCGCTGCGGTCGATAGCTCGGCAAGTTTCGAGGATGGCACCGGTGGCTACGGCTACAATTCCGCCTACATCGGCGGACTTCCCGGAGGGAAATTCAACGAAAGCACCAAAATCCGGGTTCCGGAGCGTCCTGCAAATGTCGCCAACCCGAGCCGCACCGTCATGTTCACCACCGTCGCCTACGCGCTCGCGTCCGGACTCCAGGAATACGCCTATTGCGAGCCGCCGTTTTGGGATTTTGGATCCGGTCCGTCCGGCAGTCGGCCCACACCCACCGTGCATTTCCGCGCCAATGGCAAGGCTCTCGTCGCCTGGTGCGATGGCAGCGTCACCGCCGAGGTCCGCACCGGATCCCGGGGTGGGCACAATCCCCACGGTGGCGACCCTGAAAAGTGGAACCTCGGCTGGTTCGGCCCGGAGGAAAACAACGGCTGGTGGAATCCGAGAAACTGACTCCGCATTCCCGGGGCGTTTCGTCCCAGGTCTTACTGAACGACGGCGGAGTCGCCTACTTCGCCTGCTGGCGGAGTTGTTCGAGGCGGGAGAGGGGCTTTTCGGTCTTGGCTTGCGGGTCGGCGGGTTTTTCCGGGGCGGGCTGGGTTTCGGCTTTGGCGACGGCGGCGGGTGAGGGGGCGTCGATGCGCAAGGTGCCGCCGAGGGCGGTTTGGTGGAGGATGGTGGTGCCGTTTTCGGGGATGAGAACGCGGCAGAAGACGCCGTTGTGTTTGCCGACCTTGGCATCGGCGGCGACGGCGATGGGAAAGGTGAGGGAGGTCTGGTCCTTGGTGAAAGTGAGCGGCGGGCAGGTCGCGCCGTGGGGAAGCCCGAGCAGCTCGACGGTGGCGGGGCCTTCAAATGAGTGGGCGGTTTCGATTTTTGCGAGCATGGAGGTGGATTTACCCTGCTCGGTGGCGGCGAGGTCGAGGGTCATGGAAATGTAGGGATCGGCGACTTTGAGCGGGGTGAGCGCGGAGGCGACGAGCACCGGGCCTTGCGGGGTGTTCGCTTCTGCCAGAACGCAGACCTGCCAGTCGGCGACAGCGGCGTCGGCGCTGGCATTGAGCTCGTAGGGGATTTCGGACGAGTCGCCGGGGAGGTCGATGGTGACGGGGCCGCTGATGCCGGGGGGATTCCACAGGAAGCGGACGGTGATCTTTTCGGCATAGCCGGCACTGCGGGTGGCGCGGACCTTGAGGGCGAGCATGCCGTTTTTGACGATGGGGACGGCCGGGGCTTCGAGGTCGATCTTGAACGGCGCTTCGGCGGTGACGGCGGTGGCGATGCGGTCGAAGGTGGCGGAGTGATAGGGGCCCTCGTTGTTGATGTCCACATGGTGAATGGTATCGGTCAGATTTCCGGTGAGCTCGGGAGGACCGCCGGTGGAGCGGAGGGAAAACGCGTGAAGGCCGCCGGCGACGGGGGCATCCGCGGCGGCCTCGAAGACGACAGGGAAGGTGGTGATGGACTTGGGAACGGGCGGGCTGTGCAGGGTGACGCCGGCGGGGAGGGAAGCTGCCTGGAAGGTGGAATCGCAGGCGGTGTTTTCCCGGGTGAGGTTGATGACGGCGGCGTAGCGGTTGCCGCGCGGGACGGGGAAGGTTTTCCATTTCTGGGAGAGCACCCGCTCGACGGTGGGCAGGGTGGCGGCGATGGCGGGGGATTTTTCGGTGATTTCGATGCGGTAAGTGAAGTCCGGGCCGGTGCGGTAGAGCTGGTCGCGGAGCTGGATGCGGTAGTCGCCATCGGCGGGGCAGGTCCAGTTGATGTGGCTGTCAGGCGCGCCCTGGTCGTCGTTGGATGCGAGTTGTTTGCCGTCGGTCTGATGGATGGATAGAACGGAGTCGAGCGGCGAGCGGTGGCTGCGGGCGAGCACTCGGAGCACGAGGTTCTGGTCCTTTTTCGCGGTGAACTTGAACCAGTCGGACTTGGCGTCTCCGTCGACGATGCCGTGAACGGCGCAGGGAACCGGCGGGATCGGCAGGGCGGAGGCGGCGTCGTGATTCGCGCCGGTTTCGCTGACGGATTCGAGCGGTGAAACGGTGATCCAGTGCGGGGATGGCGCGAAGAGGCCGTCGTGTTGGGGGAAGACGGGAAAGCGGCCGTTAGCAGCGGCGGGCAGGGTGATGGATTGTTTGATGGGGCCTGATGGATCGCCGATGAAGGTGAACTCGATGGTCTCGCCCGGCTTCCCGCCAGTGGGAAAAACGGCGGTGGGGCGGGGGAAGGTGCCGATGTGCAGGCGATACTGGCAGTTTTCATTCCCCTCGTAGGCGGCCTCGTGAACCACAATCCGATAGTCGCCGTCCTCCGGCGCGATGACGGAGGCGAAGGCGTCGTTGCGGAGGAGCGGGGTGTCGTCGCAGGAGGCGAGCTCGAATTTTTTCGGATCGAGGATGGCGACGTAGGCGTCGAACATGACGCGGCCTAACCGCATGGCCTCGACTTCGACGGAGAGGCGCTGGCCTTTTTTCAAGGTGCAGACGTAGTAGTCGTCATCCTCGTTTCCGGCGACGCCTTCGACGGTGCGGTTGAGCTCGATGCGCTGGGCTTGGTCGAAGATGGCGTTTGGCTCGATTTCCGCGACAGAGGGAAATTGGCCGACCCAGAAGGAGCGGAGTTCGGTGATGCCGCCGGGGCCGCGCAGGCGGAGGGAATGCTCGCCTAACTGGGCGTCGGCGGCGATGGTGAGTTTCGCTAGGGGGTGTTTGGCGTCCTTGACGTCGATGGGTGATAGGGTGAGTCCGGGTTCGTAGAAGAGCGCCTCGTTGATTCCTTCGAGCCGCTCGCCGTGGAAGTGGATTTCTATTTCCGAGCCGCGCTGGCCGCCGCGGGGATTGACGAGGGAGAGTTCCGGCGAGAAGGCGGCGAGCGGGGTGATGAGCGCGAGAACGATGGAGAGGGCGGGTTTCATGCCTTTTTCGCGAGCAGCGCATCGAGCACTTGGCCGCCGTCGACGATCTCGATGGGGCGGTTACCTGGGGACATGAGCTCGGTGTCCGAGTTGATGCCGATCTGGTGATAGATGGTGGTGGCGAGATCCGCGACGCCGACGCCGTCGGTATCGACCTCGCCGCCGAGGGCGTCGGACGCGCCGTGGACGTAGCCTTGTTTCATACCGCCGCCGGCGAGCATGGTGGAGAAGACGCGCGGCCAGTGGTCGCGGCCGGCGGTGGCGTTGATCTTGGGGCTGCGGCCGAACTCGGTGGTGACCATGACGAGCGTGGAGTCGAGCATGCCGCGGCGGTCGAGGTCGCGGATGAGCGCGGCGATGGCCTTGTCGGTCTGAGGTAGCTCTTTTTGGATGTTGGCCTTCAAATTATCGTGATGGTCCCAGCTTCCGGCGGTGAGCGAGACGAAGCGCACGCCGCCCTCGATGAGGCGGCGGGCGAGCAGCATGCGCTGGCCGGCGGCGGTGCGGCCGTATTCGTCCTTGAGGGCGTCCGGCTCGGATTTCAGGTCGAAGGCCTCGCGGGCTTTCTGCGAGGAAATGAGTTTGTAGGCGTGTTGATAGAAGGCGTCCATCGAGTCGATGGCATCGCTTTCCTCCAAGGTGCGGAAGTGGTGGTCCACCGTTTCCAACAGCGACTTGCGGCGGGAGAAGCGGGCTTCATCCACGCCTTTGGGCAGGTTCAGGTCGCGCACCTGGAAATCGCCCTTCGCCGGATCCGCACCGAGGGCGAAGGGGCCGAAGGCGGAGGAGAGATAGCCGGAGTTCGCGTATTCGTTAGGCACGGAGGGGACGCAGACGTAGGGCGGCAGGTCGTTGCGCGAGCCGAGCTCGTGGGAAATGACGGAGCCGATGGATGGATACTCCAGCGCCGGTGACGGGCGGTAGCCGGTGAACATGTTGTGCGTGCCGCGCTCGTGGGCGGCCTCGCCGTGGGACATCGAGCGGATGAGGGTGACCTTGTCGGCGATCTGCGCCGTTTCCTTCATGAACTCGCCGAACTGGATGCCGGGGATTTTTGTGTCGATGGCACCGAACGGGCCGCGGTATTCGGCGGGGGCGAAGGGCTTGGGGTCGAAGGACTCCTGATGCGCCAGGCCGCCGGGTAGGAAAATGTGGATGATGCCCTGGGCGACGGCGTCGTGTTTTCCGTAGGTCTTGGTGGCGGCGGACGCCTGGTTGCGAAGGAACTGCGGCAGCGTGAGTCCGATGCCGCCAAGCAGGCCGACGTAGAAGAACTCGCGGCGGGACGAGTAGCGTTCAAGGGGATTACCGGGGCACTGGTGTTGCATGATTGTTAAAGAGATCGGCTCAAGGGGTGGCTACGACAAGCTGGAGTTGTTCATTTCAAAAATGTGATTCTTTCCACGTTCAGGATTGGCGCGGAAGGTTTTATGATTTAGATCCCCAAGCGATGGAAATGTCGGCATTGCAAGGATACAAACCGGGGAAACTGATCGGCTCCGGGGGCTGCGGACAGGATTTCCTGACGGAGGACGCGGCCGGGGCGGCGTGCGTGATCAAGATTTTCGACGAGGACACGATTTCGCAGCGGCTGATTGCGAAGATGACGGATCGCTTGAAATCCGGCGACTGGCCGGGCGGTGTGATGCCGGTGCTGGCATCCGATTTCGAAGGGCGGCGACCTTTCTGGGTGACGCCGCTGGTGGCGGGAGTCGAGGA
>JBIHZT010000360.1:0-4708 GCA_044240265.1 Luteolibacter sp.
CATCGTGGTTTGTTTGCTTGGGGCGATGTTCGGCCTCCTGCAATACCGACAGACGAAAAACCTGCCGGTGCATGCGAGCATGGCGCGCGTTTCCAACACCATCTGGGAAACCTGCAAAACCTATCTTTTCACCCAGGGGAGATTCCTCGCCATCCTGTGGCTGCTCATCGCGGGCTGCATGATCTACTATTTCGGAATCCTCGAGCACAAACCGGTGACACAGGTCGCGGTCATCCTGGCGGCCTCGGTGCTTGGTATTCTCGGTTCCTACGGCGTGGCCTGGTTCGGAATCCGCATCAACACGGTGGCGAACTCGCGCACCGCGTTTTCCGCGCTCAAGGGCGATCCGCTCGCGACGCTGGGCATTCCCTTGCGCTCGGGCATGAGCGTGGGGCTGCTGCTCGTTTGCGTGGAGCTGTTCTTCATGATCTGCATCCTGATTTTCCTGCCGACTTCGCTCGTTGGCCCCTGTTTCATCGGCTTCGCCATCGGCGAGTCGTTAGGCGCGTCTGTCCTGCGGATCTGCGGCGGCATCTTCACCAAGATCGCCGACATCGGATCGGACCTGATGAAGATCGTTTTCAATCTACCCGAGGATGATCCGAAAAACCCCGGCGTCATCGCGGACTGCACCGGTGACAACGCCGGCGACTCGGTGGGGCCCACTGCCGACGGCTTTGAAACCTACGGTGTGACCGGCGTGGCGCTGATCGCCTTCCTCGCGCTGGCGCTGGCGGATAGTCAGGACGTCTGCGCGACCTTAATCGTGTGGTTGTTCGTCATGCGCACGCTGATGATCGTGACTTCGCTCGGCTCTTATCTGGTGAATGAAATGATCAGCAAGGCGATGTTCAGCGGGAAGAAGGACTTCGATTTCGAAGCGCCGCTGACTCATCTCGTCTGGCTGACATCCGCGGTTTCCATCGGCGTCACGTTCGTGGCGAGCAAGGTGCTGCTAGGTGACTTCGTTTTTGCCGGCAAGGCGCTGCCGGATTTGTGGTGGGTGCTTTCCCTGATCATCAGTTGCGGCACGGTGGCCGGCGCGTTGATTCCCGAGTTCACCAAGGTTTTCGTCAGCACCAACTCGCGCCACGTCAAGGAAGTGACGAACTGCTCGAAACACGGCGGCGCCTCGCTCAATATTCTATCAGGATTCGTCGCCGGTAATTTCTCCGCTTTCTGGATGGGACTGGTCATCATGTTGCTGATGTTCGGCGCGTGGCAGTTCTCCACCAACTCCGACCTGATGGCGATCATGCCCGCGCAGTTCGCCTTCGCCGCGCCGATCTTCGCCTTCGGCCTGGTGGCGTTCGGCTTCCTCGGCATGGGCCCGGTGACCATCGCGGTCGATAGTTATGGCCCGGTGACGGACAACGCGCAGTCGGTTTACGAGCTTAGCCAGATCGAAGCCAGCCCCGGCATCGCCGCGGAAATCAAAAAGGACTTCGGTTTCAACGCCGACTTTGAGAACGCCAAATACCAGCTCGAAAAGGGCGACGGCGCGGGCAACACCTTCAAGGCCACCGCCAAGCCGGTGCTCATCGGCACCGCTGTGGTCGGCGCGACGACGATGGTCTTCGGCATCATCATGCTGTTGGAAAACATGTTCGGTGGCGTGGTCACCAAGCTCTCCATCGTGCAGCCGGAAATCATCCTCGGCCTGGTGATGGGTGGCTCGGTGATCTACTGGTTCACCGGCGCGTCCTGCCAGGCGGTCGTTACCGGAGCCTATCGGGCTGTGGTTTACATCAAGCAGAACATGAAGCTCGATGTCGCCACCGCGTCAGACAAGGACAGCAAGGAAGTCGTCGCCATCTGCACCAAATACGCGCAGAAGGGCATGTGGAACATCTTCATCGTGGTCTTCTGCTTCGCGCTCGGCCTGCCGTTTTTCAGCCCGTATTTCTTCATCGGCTATCTGATCGGCATCGCCTTCTTCGGGCTGTTCCAAGCCATCTTCATGGCGAACGCCGGCGGCGCTTGGGACAATGCCAAGAAGATCGTGGAAGTGGACATGCGTGAAAAAGGCACCGAGCTGCACGCCGCCACGGTGGTGGGCGACACCGTGGGGGATCCCTTTAAGGACACCTCCTCGGTGGCCATGAATCCGGTCATCAAGTTCACCACGCTCTTCGGCCTGCTCGCTGTGGAAATCGCAGTGACCATGACTAACCAGACGACCAAGAACATGATCGGCGCCTTCTTCTTCCTCGTCGCGCTGGTCTTCGTTTACCGGTCGTTCTACGGCATGCGGATTCCCGGGGAAAACGAATCCGTCTGATTTAGGGAAATGCGGACCACTTCCGCTCTCGACAGGAAATCCCGTGGTCCGCCACACTTGCCCGCATGACAGTGTTTACCAGTTCCCGGCCATTGGTCTGGGGCGAGTTGGATGTCCCCTTGTTCGGCTTGGACAAGGACTTGAACGGTGCGTCCATGGGTGTTCCGGCCGCGTTTTCCGTAGTCGTGGACGCGCACCGTCTGTGGTTCATCGCGAACCACCGGCAGCCGGCGCTCGTCAATCCGCAAGCGCGGCCCGGTGCGTTTCTCCCGGAACTCTGGCAGCACGACGTCGCCGAGCTCTTCCTCGCGGATCCGGTCAGCGGGCGGTATTTCGAGTTCAATCTCGCGCCCAACGGCGCGTGGTGGTCGTGCGAGTTCACCGCCCCGCGCGTCAGGGCGGAGACCGTGGAAATCGCGATGCCGGAAGTCGCGACATTTTCGGAACTCTCGCCCGACGGCTCGTGGCTTGCCGCCATGGCGATTCCCCGCGATCTGTTGGAAGCCAGGCTTGATTTCGGTGCCGACACGCGCATGAATGTCACGATGATTCTCGAAAGCCCCCATCAGAAATTTCTCAGCGCACGGCCACTCGGCGGAGGAGTGCCGGATTTTCATCAGCCCGAGCGGTTTTCCACGATTGTTTTCGCCCCACTGTCCGTATGACTTACATCCCACCCGGAGCAGGCATCGCCTTCCGGTCTGGTGCCCACTTCATGTTACAAGCACTCAATGGTTAGTCGTTTTCAAATCGAGGACATGTTGACCCAGGACGCCTCGGGCGTGGTCTTCCGTGCCCTGGACACGGAGACGGACCTGCTCGTCGCGGTGCGGCGGTTTTTCCCCTTCGGGGCGAATGGCGGCGGCTTGAGCGCCGAGGAGCAGGCGGACTATGACATCGCGCTGGAGCGACTTGCCGACATCCGCCATCCGGCCATGCGCTCGATCATTTGCGGCGGATGTGATCCGGTCGATGGCATGCCCTTCATCGCCACCGAGTGGATCGAAGGCGCCTCACTGCAGGCTTTCATCGAGCGTGGCCCGATTTCTCCGGAGGAGGCCAGCCATCTGTTGATGCAGGCGCTGGAGGTTTGTGAGGAAATCTCCCGGGTCTTGGGCGAGGAGGATGTCTGGGTCGAGACGGACGCCCGCACCATCATCATCGGCGCGGAAGGCAGCGGCCGCGGCGTCACCTTTTGGATTTCCCCGCTACGCTGGCTGGGTAAAAAAGACTGCCAGCGCGGTTTGGAAGCCATCGCCAGCCTGACCGAGGAAATCATGGGCTGGCGGGAAAAAACCATCCTCGATCACGAAGGCGGCGGCCTCGGTGGTTGGATGAAATGGCTCCGCAGTGCCGCCACAAGGATCACCCTTGCCGAAGCTAGGGAAAAGCTCGCCGGACTCGGCGGCCCGCAGCCCGCCACGGCGGCGAAACGGGTGGTGCGCCAGGCTGTCCGCGGGCCAGCCGTCAAGATGCCGAAGCGGAAGTCCAGCTTGCCGCTCGTGCTGTCCGGTATCCTGCTGCTGGCGGCGATCTCACTGGGCGGCTGGGGCTTGATCCACTGGAACAACGCGCGTCTCAAGGCTGCCGTGGATTCCCTGCAACTGGAAGAACCGGACGAGGAAACCACAAGTACCGTGATTTCGCCCGAGCCTCCGGCTCCTGAATCCCGCCCCAAGTCGAGATCCGCCGAGCAGGCGAGCCTCGAGGCGGTGGAGCTGCGCTTGCAAGCCCAGGCGGAGGAGAAACAGGATTCGGTCAAGACCGCTGCGAGGGATGAAATCTTCAGCATCAAGGACTCCGCACGCCTTCTCAAACTGAGAGGCAAGGAGGTGACGCTTGAGGGAGTCCTCAAAGGGTTAAAGCATTCCAAAAGTAAAAAAACACTTTATCTCGTTTTCTCGGACAATCCATCCCCTGGCGAGGCCCGCGGTTCGGTGGAGCTCAAAAGCCCTCCGGCGGATTTAAGCGAAGACAAACTCGCCTCGCTCAAGGGCAGGAAAATCAGATTGCACGGCAAGGTCCAGGTCGAGAACTTGAGCAAGATTCCGGTCATTTCCCTCCAGAACCGCGCTGCCATCCAGGAGGTTGAATGAACGGTCGGGATGATCGGAGGGTGCCGGTTTTCGCCGTGGCCGGACGGGTGGAGATGGGGGAATCCGCCGTGTTTGTGCTGGACGGCTTGGGCACCTCTCTGCCGCACGACGAGCGGAGCGGTGTGATGCAGGCGATCTGAGCCTGATGTTTTCGACGGTCACCATCCGCCGCCGAGCGCCTTGTAGAGTTCCACGGAGGTCACCGCGCGGGCGAGGCGCAGCTGGATGAGACGCTGGCGGGCGTCGAAGAGATCGAGGTTGGCGTTGAGCACTTCGAAGTAGCTGTCCACGCCCTTTTCGTAGCGGGCGGTGGCGAGGTCGGTGCGTTTCT
>JBIHZT010000361.1:0-4702 GCA_044240265.1 Luteolibacter sp.
ACCTGCACCGTATCGGTGAGTGTCGTTACGGCCATTCCGTCGGAAGCCTGCGCGACCTTCCCCGCCACGGGTGGAGATGGAACTTCCACCCGCTTCATGGTGAAGATCAAGATCCCCGCCACGCCGCCAGCCAGCAGGATCACACCGAGTCCACAAACACCCCGCTTCATCAGTTCCCCGAGTTCGAGTAGGTCCGCAGGAAGAGCTTGATGTCAGTCACACTCTGGGCGAAGCGATCCAAGCCGGTCTGCTCGTCGCTGAGCAGTGAATACGCGGGAATCACGAGCTTCCACTGGGTATTCCACGCACTGCGTCCGACCAAGCGGGAGTTGGTGAATTCCGCCGGCATCGAGCTGTAGAAATACGCCGGATCATCCACAGCGCGGAAGGCCTGGTGTTTTCTCACAATCCAGAGTTGTTCGCTCAAACTTCCTTCCGGAGTGAAGAACTGGCCGGCGGAAAAACTGGTGCCTCCCAGATTCTTCGGCAGCGGAAGCGCCTGATCCTTGACCGACCAGGAACGAATGATGTTGGTGTCCCCCAGCGGCGGCGTCCGCATGGTGTCCTTGCCGGCAGGAATCAGATAGGCATAGGGCGTCGCGGACAAAGCGTTGGCACCCGAGCTCGCCGGACCGGAAGCGCCTACCGTGCCCATCGAATACGGGTCCATTCCGACGTAGCCCTTGAACACCAAACCGGACGAGTAAATCTTGGTGGCGAAGGTGGACTGCGAGAAGTTGTGATCCCCGGCCGCCAGCGGCCAACCGAAGAAGTTCAGCCCCTGCTCGATGGTGGTTGAAAATGGGATCACGATCCCGGGCACCGCCGAGCCATTGGTCTTGCGGATGTTGTTACAATACATCGCCACGTCCGGGTCGTTGAGCACGTTGCTCATGATGTGCTGCTGAATGACCTGTTTCCAAAGCGTGTTGTCATCGGCCGTCGGCTGGTCCGCACGGATCCGGAAGAGCTCTTGCCGCAGGGAAAACAAGGTTCCATTGCGATCCGGGTTGTTGATTCCCAAGCGCCCCTTGACCACCGACCAATCGTCGCGCAGCCCGCCGAGCGCGGATGCCAAACCGGAATCGCCCTTGCCGGTTTCGATCGGGCTGTCGCCATTCCACGCCCCCACCGAATAGGATCCCACGACTTCGTTGATGAAGTCATCGCCCACCGTGGAATCGAGAAGTCCCGTTTCGTAATCATAAGCCTTCGCCGCACAGTAGGCATAGGTCTGTGCGAGGTCGAAGAGGTTCTTATACTGCGAGAGCTCCTCGTTTCTCAGATCCCGGAACACCAGGTCGCGGGTGCGGTAGCCCTGGGTCACCGAGGCGGCGCGCTGGCGGAAGGTCTCGCGCTCCGATAGAATGTGGTTGGCATTCGCATACAGCTTCGAGACCCGCTCGTTGGCATGCTGCAGCTCGGTCAGACGGCGGCTGATCTCGTAAGCACTGCCGAGGACCTGGTCATACAAGCGCTCGAATTCGACGACGTGTTGTTTTTTCACGGAATCGAAATTGTAGTCATCGATATAATCCTGCGCCTGCCCTTCAAGATCCGCGGCCTCGGCGTCGAGCAATGACGCCATGGTTTCGGCGGACAAGCCAAGCAGCTGCTGCGCGTAACCGGCCGTCTCCCCCGACAGAATCGCCGCCATCCGGCCCACCGAGGTCGCGTCGTTCGCGAGTCCCACACTGGTGGGAAGCGCTTCCGCGGTGGCCGCGGCCAGGCCCCTGATGTAATCGCCCGACAGGGCGAAGGCCGCCGCCGTGCTGGTCAGGGTGAAGGAGGCCTTGGTCATGGACGCGGCCTCCGCGATCTTCGCGGCGGAGGCGTCGTTGGCGGCATCGAAGTCGGTGAGAAACTCCGAGTAGAGCTGGTAATCCCGATCGAAGCGCCGCAGCAGGTTGTTGTAGGTCTTGGAGGAGTCCCGCAGATTGACCTGCGCCTCATAACAGGCGAGCAGCGCGCTTTGGATTTCCCCGACTTGTCCGCGTTTGCCCATTCCGCTGGCGACGGTGTCCGAGAACTGGCCGAGCGTATACGGCGACACGCGGTAACTGCGCGTGGTGTATTGCAAGGGATCCTTCAGCTTGTTGTAAACATTGTCCACCGACCAATCCTTGAACGGATCGGTGTTGATCGGCTCGCTGAAATTCACGGTGACATCGGTGCTGGTGTCCACCAGTTGCGACGGCCGGTCGATGAAGTAAGAGTGGTAAAGGTCGGGGCCTGTGTATCCCTGGACATAGAGCTTTCCGGGCCCCATGTCACCGGAGTAAGCGCTGCCGTAGAGGGTGAGCAATTGGTATTCATAGGCATCCTCCTGGCGGTCCACCGCGTCGTTATACTCATCCACGCTGTCACCTTGGCGGCGCAGCATGTGGTTCATTTTACCGGCTTGGTCGAATGAGTTCTTCGCATTGACCGCCGCCCTGACCGCGCGGTCGTAAACTTGATCAAAGTGGGACTTCCCAGCGGCGAGCTCGGACGGGGAGATATCAAACACCATCGCATCCGGAGCGATGCCGAGCGGGTTAAGATGGGCCTGCTCACCGGCCGAGAGGTTGAAAGCCTCGTTGGCGCTGGTGACCAGTTCGTTGAGTTCCGGCACCGTGGTGCGGTCGATCTTCTGGATACCCTCATGGTTCGCATCGACGTCGGGCAGCATGGCATTCGCGCTCACCCAGTTGTAATAGGCCCCTTGAATGACGCGGGAACACCATTCGTCGGTGCCCCAGTGGCGTGTCAGGCCGGTGGCGGAATTGTATTTCCCATCGGATTTATCCGCCCAGCCATCCTCCTCGCCGTCACTGTGGTGGCTGCGGGCGGTGAAGCTGATGATGTCCACCCCGGTGCGGGCCAGAGAGGATGCGGCGGCGGCGAACTTCCGCTCGTCCTGATAGTCCACCTGCACGGTCTGACCCAGGACAGTGACCCCTTCAGTCGTCGGGATCCAGGTGTAGTTGGGCGATGTGAGAAGTTTGTAATAACCGGTGAGCGCCGTGAGATAGTGCCCATAGGCATCGCCATGACCTTGCGGAAACATCGCTTGCGCGTCGGCGGCATCGAGCACGCCATCCTCGTTTTTTCCACCGACCTTTTCCTTGATGTTGTAATTCACCGCATAGAACGGCTCTCCCGAATTGATGCCATTGGTGTAGTTCCAATAGAGGCGGTTGTAGGAAGGATTGACCGTGGTTCCCGGGCTGAGGAAGTCGTCGCGCCCGCGCAGCAGCGCCAGAGTCTCATCCATCATCGAGCCGACCTGGCCTTCAAACGAAAACCGCGACGAGTTGGTGTCCACCATTTCGTTCGCGCTATCGACCACGAGGGTCGGGTTCTGTGCGTCGTCCCAGGCCTCGTTGCCGAGGGTCATGTAGAGGTCGTTGAGGTAGCCGGCGACGAGCAACAAGGTGCTGTTCACCGATGGGTCGTCAATATTGGCGTCGATGCTCTGTTTCTTCACCCGGTTGAGGACGGTTTCGTAAATCTCGATCAGGCCGAAGTCCTCGATGGTGTCGAGGTTGAGCGCGACATCGCCCTCCCAGCGCGATCCCGCCTGGGTGAGAATGCTGACGTCCGTGCTGACGGGATTGTTATAGAGATCCGTCTGCCGTTGGTTGAACGGGTTGATACCATCCAGCACGCGCTTGACCCAGCTCTCGACCAGAACAGGCGTGTTCCACTCGCTCCAGGAATCCCCGGTGACGAGATTTGCCGTGTCCTTCGCCTTGTAGCGCATGGTGAAATAGGTGTCGGAGAACACCAGCAGCGGGTTACCCAAGGGCGACCCGGCGGCGCCACCGATGACGATGGTGTTGGTGAAGGGTTCGGATTCCGGCGTAGGTTTGGTCCACCCCCCGGCGTCAGTATCCACCAAGTCCGTCTTCAAGGAGGCATGGATTTGGAAATCAACCGTGCTTTCGTCTCCGCCGGCGGCTTGGCTGGAGTAAAGGGCGACCTCGATCTGGTTAATGCCGACCTGGAAGAACGCCGGATCCAGCGGAAACTGATAGGTCAGCCCGCCGCCTTCCGGGATCAGTCCCGAGCGCGCGCCCTGCGGCGTGAGATTGCCGGGCACGGCCGTGCCATACGGAATCTGATAGGCAAGCGCCGGCACGCCATTGACGAAAACAACCAGACCATCATCCGTGCCGAGCTTGGCACTGAAGACGAGGCTGGTCGGCAGCGGGTTGGCCAAGACCAGCCCGGGGACACTCTTGAGGATTTGCCCCGGCAGGCCGAGCGAAGCGTTATAGCTCGTGTCATTGATCTGGATCGACCCACTGAGAGCCACTGGCGTGGTGGGATAAACCAGCGTGGCCGGCGGCACCACCGGCGGATTGGCATCGAGATACCACGTGTTGGTCGTGGAGGTACCAAGCACCGGCACCATGGAGTTGGAATAAATCGGAAGAACCACCCCATCGCTCGGTGCGGAGTAGGCCCACTCGAACTCGTAGTTTTCCGGATGCGCCGCGAAGTCGCCGCTGTGGCGCAGGGAAGTCTGCTCATCGAGCGGGTTGGAGGCGGCGATCATCTTCAGGTCGCCTTGATAGAGCTGGGGCAGGACCTTGACGATCTGCATCGCGATCGGATCACCCTTCGGCGTGAAGGCGTCGCCGTTCGCGAACAGCAGGGTGACATAGCCGCTGCCGTTGCCCAGTGCGGTCAGCGCGTAACTGTCCACGGCGGTATT
>JBIHZT010000362.1:0-4686 GCA_044240265.1 Luteolibacter sp.
CAGAAATCCGGCTTCTGAGAATGAAGTTCTTAAAATTCGTGTCCATTCGCGTTCATTCGCGGTTCAGCTCACATGGAATCCCCGTGATTTCTCCCTAGCTTGATCGCCGTGGTTTTTGGCTCCGCAATCGCCCCTTGACCCGGACGGCCCGGCCATTTACCTAGGCCGCCGTATGGGATTTGACACACTTGGGCTCTCCGCAGCCGTTCTGGAAGCCATTGAGGAGTCCGGTTATACCACGCCTACGCCGATTCAGGCACAGGCGATTCCGATCATTCTCGAAGGAAAGGACGTCATCGGCGCCTCCCAGACAGGCACGGGAAAGACGGCGGCCTTCGCGCTTCCGACTCTTTCGAAAATCGAAAAAATGGGTAAACCCCAGATCCTCGTGCTCGAGCCCACCCGCGAGCTCGCCCATCAGGTCGCCGAGCAATTCGAAAAATACGGCAAGCACACCGGCATGAAGGTCGCCTTGCTCTACGGCGGCGTGGGCCTCGGCACCCAGTCCGAGCAACTCGCCGCCGGTGCCGACATCGTCGTCGCCACTCCCGGCCGCCTCGTCGATCACTTCTACCGCACTTCCATGCGCTTCGGCGAAATCAAGGTGCTCATCCTTGACGAAGTGGACCGCATGCTCGACATGGGCTTCCTCCCCCAAGTCCGCAAGATCGTCAACCTTTGCCCGTGGGAAGGCCGCCAGACGCTGTTTTTCTCTGCAACCATGCCGCCGGCGATCCAGACCTTCGCCCAATGGTGCCTCACCGATCCCGTCAGCATCGAGATCGCCCGCACCTCCATCCCGACGAGCGTCACCCACGCGTTCTATCCGGTCGCCATGGACCAGCGCGACGAACTGTTGCTAGAGCTCCTCAAGCAAACCGACTATCACTCGGTCATGATTTTCACCCGCACCCGCAAGGAAGCGGACCAGCTCACCTCGCTGATCAAATCCACCGGCCAGCCGAAAGTCGCGGCCATGCACTCGGACATCAACCAGGTGGACCGGATGAAGGCGCTCGCCGGATTCAAGGCCGGTGACTATGAAATCCTCGTCGCCACCGACGTCGCCGCCCGCGGCATCGACATCTCCGGCGTCTCCCACGTCATCAACTACCGCGTCCCGGAAAACGCCGAGGACTACGTCCACCGCATCGGCCGGACCGGTCGCGCCGAGGCGGAGGGCGATGCGTTCACCATCCTCACCGCCGACGAGCTCGACTACGCCAAGTCCGTGGAAATCTTCATCGACCAAGTCATCCCGCGCCGGAAGCTGGACGATTTCGAATACATCTACACCGCGCTGCTCGACGACTCGCCGATCAAGTCGGTCCGCCGCAAGAAGACCGGCGGCGGCAAAAAGCGGCGCTGAGGAAGCTGTGGCGGCGTGTTCATGACCGCCGCCACGTGCTTAGGCCTGCGCGAGCTTTCTCACGTCCCAGGCCGGCAATCCAAGCCCGGCGTTGATCTCGTTGAACTCGCCGATTTCCGCTTCAGTGAATAGCAGTCCGCCGGCGGCGTCCGAGCGCTTGCGGGCGGCGGCTTCAAGTTGGCCGGGAAGCATCGCGGCTTCGTTGCCGTGGCCGAGGATGTCGTCGATGACTGCCTTGAGGTTTTCAATCTGGCTGCGGCCTTGGGCGAAGTTTCCGCCGGAAAGAGCGTCCGGGTGGATCACTTGGAAGTAAAACACCGGCGTGTTTTTCTCGCCCGGAGTGGACAGCTTGCGGCCGCGGATGGTGGGCAGCGAGCCGCCGATGAGGCCGCCGAAGATTTCGTTGAGCAGGGACATGCCGTAGCCCTTGTGACCGCCGAAGGGAAGCAGCGCTGCTACATTGTTAGGGTCGCTGGTCGGTTGGCCGTTCGCATCGACGGCGGCACCGGGTGGCAGCAGCTTGCCCTCGCGTTTCAGCGTTTGCACGCGGCCCATGGCGACGGTGGAGGTGGCCCAGTCCATGACGATCGGGAAACCGTTCGCGGCGGTGCTCGGGATGCCCCACGAGTGCGGGTTGGTGCCGAGAGTCGGGAATTTCCCACCGAATGGAACGACTTCGGCGAGGGCTGAGGTGCAGTTGGTGTAGGCGTAGTAACCGCGCTCGGCGGCCTCCATCACATAGCCGCCGCCCCACAGGTAGTGGAAGGCGTTGTCCACGGCGATCTGGGCGATGCCGTATTGGTCGGCGAGCTCGATGGCGCGGTCGATGGCGCGGTAGGCGACCGACTGGCCGAGTTTTTTGTTCGCATTCCAGCGTTCGGAGGCGGGGAAGCGGGATGGCAGGACTTCGATTTCCGCGCCGGGGACGCAGCCGCCGACGCCGGAGCCGAACAGGTGGTCAAGGTGCAGGGCCTTGAGCGCGTGGTGGGTGCGGATGCCGTGGCGGGCCGCCTCGGCGCAGAGTTTTGCGCCCTCGGCGGCTTCATCGGCGCTGTAGCCGTGCGCTTGATAGGCTTTGGAAACGAGGGTGTCGTGGTCTTGGCGTGGGATGACGAGGAATTCGGACATGTCTTGGGTTGGGTGAACGAGCGGAATCGTGGCGGAATCACGCCGCATGTCTAGTCAGATGAAATGCGGAAACCGGTGCATGCATTGCGCCAAGTAGGATGGCACCGGGCGGCGGTGTTTGCGGCGCTCTCGACCGCGCACTCATCCGCGGTTTGATGATTGGGCGTTTTCCGGACGGACTTAAGATTTGCATTTGTAGCAGCCGGTCATGGCAAAGTTGGTTTTTCCAACCTGCGATTTCAGGCTCTGGATTGCGGTCCTTATGGGGGCGGGGGCTGGTGCACGCTGCAGGTTTCGAACCTGCGAAAGGAAAAACCAACTCTGAAAATCAACGAGTTGTAGATTTTTCAATGGTTTTGAAACAGTAAAAACTTGCCAATTTGGCAAAAATAGGTCACGTTTTTACCCACGCAAAGGAGGAAATCAAATGGCCAGCACCTACAAACGCAAAGACTCGAAATTTTATCAGGCTCAAATCTACGTCGCCGACCCTGCCACGGGCGCGCTTCGCAAGATGAGGAAATCCACCGAGCAAACCAATCGGAAAAACGCGCAGGCTATCGCCGACGAATGGGAGCGAAACGAGCAAGCCGTGATTCAGGCCGGCAGCGAAAGGGGACGGCATGCCAAAGCGGTCTTTGCCGAGGTTGTCATGGAGATCGAGCGGGGGACGTTCACCGCGCCGGCCGCCCGCAAGTATCTTTCCCGCCTGCTCGAACTGGCGACTGGCGAGACGCTCGAAACGTGGACACTCGAAACTTGGAGCGCGGAATGGTTGCGCCGGAAGTCCCGCGATTCCAGCAAGGCCACAATGGCGCGATACAAGAGCCATGCCGACGCGTTCCTTGCATGGCTTGGCGATGAACGGCGCAAGAAACCGCTGGAAAGCGTCACACCGCAGCATGTCCGGGAATGGCGCGAGAGTTTGCAGGACGCCGGGCGAGCGGGGAAAACCGTCCTTTCCTACGTCAAAGACCTGGGGGCGATTTACCGCGCCGCCATGCGGGAGGGACTCGTTTCATTCAACCCTTGCGGCACAGCGATTGCCGACATCGACACATCAGACAGTCACCCGCGCACAAATTTTCAAGATGCCGAGTTTGAAGCAATACTGGCAGCGGCCCCGTCGGTTGAGTGGCGCGGAGTCATTCTTGCCGCCGCGTTCACCGGGTTGCGCCTTGGCGATGCTGCCCGCCTCTCGTGGGAAGCGGTGGACCTCGACGCCAAGAAAATCACCCTCATTCCAAGCAAGACGAAGCGGAAGAAGCGCGAGGTTCACATTCCGATTCACCCGGACTTGCTGGCCTATCTGCTCGCCGCCCCCGTCGCTGACGATTCACCCGCCGCCCCGGTTTTTCCGAAGCTGGCAGGCACGCCGGTCAACGGCGCAATGGGGCTTTCCGATACCTTCACGGGCATCATGTCTGCCGCCGGCGTAGATCGTGGCAAACCGTCCCGCGTGCTCGAAGAAGGGCAGGACAAGGGCAAGGGACGCATCACATGGGAAAAGGGTTTCCACTCCCTGCGGCACACGTTCACGAGCTGGCTCCGCAATGCCGGCGTGAGCGAAGAAGACCGCATGGCGCTTACCGGGCACAGCACGAGGGAAAGCCATCAGATTTACAGCCATGCGGACGAAAAAGCCGGACAAGCCGCCATCGCCAAACTTCCAAGCCTCGCCCCTGAAAAGCCATGAAACCGGCCGATTCACTGATTGAAATCACACCCGACGAACTCGCCTGCATTCTTCAATCCAGACAGGCCCGGGGACTCACGGCAAACCACCCTGCCCAAGTGGATTTATTGCTTCACCCTGATTCCCGCGAGATAGATTTGAGATCTGAGGAGTTGCTTTGGTATGTGACGGAAATGATCTTGATAGCCCAAGATGCGAAACGCATGAAGCAAGCCGATAAGGCGGCGAAGTGGCGAGCAAAAGCCCAGGTAATGGCCGCAGAGGTTGCCCGCATTGTGGCACTGGAGCTTGCCGAATTGCCCGCCGATAACGAGTTTGCCCGTAAAGCGTCTGTCGATCTTCTTCACGGAATTGCCGCGGCGATCCAAGGGAGACGAATACCCGAAAAGCCAGAGACCACCACCGGTTTAATCCTGGGGCTCATTTTCGAGTTTCATGCTTACATCGGAAAACGGCCGACACAGACGGAACTCAAGACATACGCGAAGCAGCA
>JBIHZT010000363.1:0-4673 GCA_044240265.1 Luteolibacter sp.
GGCGATGCGCTGCGATTGCGCCGTGCTGCTGATGGTGACCACGCCGTTGGAGTCAATGGAATAGCCGCTTGCGGCCGGGCTGAGCGACCAGGTGACGGCGGGCGGGGAAATGAGATGGAAATTCTGGTCCCGCAGCTCGGCGGTGAAGGCGAGGGTGACGGAGCCGCTGAGGGGAATGGTCGCGGTGGAGGGACCGGACGCGGTGAGGAAGGTGGGAGTGGCGGTGTAGTCGTCGATCACATTGATCTGCGAGGCTCCACGATGGGGGGCGCTGGTGGGAAGTGTGATTCCCCAGAAGTCCTTGCTGCCATTGCTGGTAATCACCGCACCGGTGCTGCGCTCGGAGGAGCCTGCTTGCAGGATGAAGCCCGCAAGATTTCCGGTGGTGTTCGGTTTCACGAACAGCGGATCGCGGGTGCGGTTGCTATTGGCTGTGGTCGGCCAGGTGATCTCGCCGCTGAAGGTGGTGTTGTAAAAGTTCTGGCTGCCAAAGTCAGCGGTGTGTCCTGCGGCGACGAAGATGTTGTTGCGGAAATTCACGCGGGTACCGGCGGCCGTCCATTCCACGCCGAGGGTCGCGTCGGGGTTGTAGAAGACATTGTTATAGAGCTCCATGCCGCCGCGGTTGCTGGCGACGATCCGGCTGTCATTCCACGAGATGTTATAGCGGGCGATGGTTTTGGCGGAGATGTCGCCGCCCCAGGTGTATTCCATGATGAAGCCGCCCTCGTTGTCGTGGCTGACGTTGTGTTGGAAAATCGTGGTGCCGCTGGTGAAGCCGTCGTTATCGAAGGCGGTGCCGTCGTTGCCTTTGCGGCGGGTGTGGTGGACGTGGTTGTATTGCCAGAGTCCGCCGATATGGCGCGTGGGCCAGGCGGCGGCGGTGTTGACCGATTGCGTCTGCAACTCGCTGACGTAGCCGACCACGTTGTATTCGACGAGTTCGTTGTCGGTGCCAAGAATGAGGATGCCGTCGCCGGACGTCCGGAGCACGGTGTTTTTCCGGACGACGACGTTCGGGCTGCAATTCGCATAGTTCATCCCGCCGCCCGCGTTCTCCCATTCGCCCCAGAAGGAAATCGCCTCGCCGATGATGTTGCGGACGTCGTTGCCCTCGATCAGCACTTCGTCGGCCCTGCCCGGTTCGTTGATCTGGAAGTAGATCCCGCCGACCCAGTAGCCGGTGGTGCCGTCGGCTTCCGGCATGCCCATGATGCCGTAGATGTCGCGCACCGTGTTGTTGAGGATGCGGATGCGGTGTTTGACCAAGTTATCGCTGGCTTCCACGCGGATGCCGAAGCGCATGCCGTTAGTGGCGGCCCAGTTGGTGACTTCGAAGCCGTCGATGGTCCAGTATTCCTGGTTGCTGAGTTTGATGACCGCGGGTTCGGCGCCTTGCGCGTCGATGAGGGGTTTCGCTCCGGTGCCGTAGCTGCCGAGGGTGATTTGCGCGGTGCTGTCGCCCGAGCCTTTCGGCCAGAGCGAGCCAACCCAGGTGCCGCCTTTTTTGAAGCGGATGCGGTCGCCGGGTTGGAAGGTGGTGGAGTTCACCTTGTCGAGGGTTTTCCATGCCGAGCCATCGCTGGTGCCGGTGGCGGAATCGTTGCCGGTGGGAGAGACAAAATAGTCGTTGCTGGCGAACGGGACGCCGGATTCGATCGCGCCGATGTCCGGTGCTGTGCCGGTAAAATCGTCCGCCCAGGGGCTGATGCTTTGCCCCGCGTCTAGCAACGGTGAACCTGGCTCGATCGTGTAATAAGGTGGGGAAAGCGGAGTGCCGCTCACCAGACTGTAGGAAATTCCCGGCGCTCCGGTGAGGGCGTTGGTCCCGCGCGGCGTGACGTTGGAGAAGAAATTGTTCGAGACTGTTCCGGGGAGGTTGGTGCCCCAGATGTCCGCGCTGGCGGCGGTGTGGATGATCAGGTTGTTGCGCGCCTCGTAGGTGCTCGATGCGTGCAAGGCGAAGATTTGGCCGATGCCGCCGTTGTCGATGACGGTGTTGTTGATGAAGCGCAGGTTGGTGATCGGTGAGCTGTAATTCAGCAGTGCCTGGCCCGCGAAAACGCCCGCGCTGGCTGCTTCGAAAATATTGTGGTGGATGTTGTGGTTCTGGGGATTTCCGCCCCACAGCGCGATCGGATAGAGGCCGCCGTAGAAGTGGTTCTGGTCGATTTCCAGATCGCTCATCGACGCCTCGATGGCATAGGCGTAGCGGCCCCGGCCGAGGTTGAAGAAATTGTGGTGGATGCGGTTCCGTGTGCCGCGCGAATTGCCGGCCATGGACACGGTGTTGTTGATCGTGTTGTGATAGATTTCGCAATTCCTCATGCCCACGTTGAGGAACTCCGCGGAGATGGCGGGAGCCAGACCGTTTTCCCACGCGCCGACCGTGGGAACGATCAGCGTGTTGTTGTAGATCCGCATGCTGTCGAGCACGTTGTTGCTAGAGAATTCCCAACTGCGGTCCTGGGCTTTGAGGGCATAGCCGCCGAGGTCGGGACTGACGTTGCCGGTTTCCTCGACCCGGTTGTCGTGGATGGCGAGGTTGAAGCAGCGGAGGTATTGCACGGCCCCGCTGTCGCCGGAGTTCCGATTTCCGTAGGTGTTGTTCTTGAAGTTGCTGAAGCGGAGCGTGGTGTCATACGCATCGAGCATCCAGAGCGCGCAGTAGCGGAAATTGGTGACGTTGAGATCCTCGAAAACCACGTTGCGTGCGAGTGCCGCGAAGATGCCGCCGTGACAGGTCTTGGTCTGGCCATCCAGGGCGAAGCCTTTCACCGTCTGGTTCTGGCCGTTCATCTGGATGACGAATTGTTCGGGAAAGGTGTCCACATGCGGGTTCGCATTCGGGACCGCGTCGGTGAGGCTGAAGTAGTGGTTCACCCGGAGGATCGTCTTGGTGGAGCCCGCGCCGATCAGACTGACGCCGCTTCTGAGCGTGAGGATTCCCGCTTCGGTGAAGGTGCCTTCGCCGATCTGGATGACGTGCCCCTGATCCGCGGGGACATCAGCGCAGGCCTTGGCGAGCGTGCGCCAGGGAGAGCCGACGAGGCCGGAGTTGGCGTCGTTTCCGGTCAATTCCACGTAGTAGGTGGTCGCGGAAGCGCTGCCAAGGCATAGGGCCAGGCAGAGGCTGAACGTGATGGATGACAGGATTCTCAAAGGGTTTGATTCATCAATGCTTGAGTGGCAGCGCCTTGGACTGAGTGCAGCCTGCTGCCGCTTTGGCCGAGACAGCCTGCTGTCAGGCGGAGATGTGTGTGAGATGAGGAAGAAAATGCCGGGTGCTCTGTGGTGCTGGGGTTGTCGGGATCGCAGCAGGCTGCGTATCCCAAAGCGGCAGCAGGCTGCACGCAGTCCAAGGGACTTCGTCATGACGGGATTGTGCGGAGGCATCGGTAGAAAAGAAATGGGTGGCGCGCGAGAAACCCAATAAACGCACGCCACCCTGGGATTGCCTCCCTCCAGAGGCAAAGTTTTCGAAAAAGTGCCCCGTCGTCGCTGCGCTATGCCGGGCAAGCTGAGTGATCAGTGAGCAGTGGTCAGGAAAGGAGAGAGAAGTGCGCCAAGCCATTGATTTTTTCTCTCTTACTGAAACACCGCAACACCGGTCGCGCTCACGCGCGGCGGCGGCGCAGCAGCGCGAGCATGCCGAGCCCACCTAACAGTGCCGCGACGTTGGGCTCGGGCACGACGGTGAGAGTGACGGCCGTGCCGCCGCTGCTCAGGCTGGTCTCGCCCACGCCGAGGATGTCGTCGTAGTTGATGCGCCAGGTTTTGCTCTGCCAGGCGAAGGTTTCTGAGTCCGAGAGTTCCTCGGTTCCGAGCGTGAACAGGCCGCTGTTCCAAGCGCCGCTGTAATCCATGATCGTTAACCGGGAATAGAGGGCGATCAGGTCCGGTGAGCCTAAATCGACGAGATCGAGCTTGGCGCCGCCGATGATGTTGAGGTTGCCGGTGATTCCAACCTGATCGTAGGAGGCCGCTGTGTCGATCTCGACCTGAAAGATCGATCCGGATGCCAGTGTGAGCGTTTTGGTGTCGAATTGGTCGATGCTGTTGCCGGGGGCCAGCGTGCCGCCGGATTCCACGCTCACCGCTCCCGCAAAGCCGGAGCCGCCGAGGGTGCCTGTGGTTTTGACGGTGGTGAGCGTGCTGGTGGAGATGCTGCCGTTGATGACGAGCTTGCCCTGGGTGATGGTGGTGGCTCCGGCGTAGGTGTTGGTGTTGGAGAGGGTCATGGTGCCCGCACCCTTTTTCTCAAATCCGGTCGGGGTCCAAGCAGCCGACGAAGCCGCTGTATCGGCAAGTCGCGCCGTCACGTTCAGGTTCCCGGTCGCATCCTGGACGTCGAAGAAGGGGCTGACGCCAGTGCTGATGTCCCTGAGGTTAAAATAGCCATTGGGGTCGGAACCGCTGGACATCGTGGAGGGCGATGTTCCCGTCACCGTGACTCTCCTGATGTTTCCAGCACCAAAGTTTCCAAAGTTGTTGCTTCCGGTGATGGTTCCGCCTGCCAAAATAAGATTGTTGTAGGTTTGGAATGTGTCGACGCTCGCCTTGCTATTATAGAGATTGAGTGTGGCACCGGAAACCGTGATCGAGAGAAGGTTGCCAAAGGTTTTGAAGTCACCTTCCACCGTGACCGCGCCGTTGATGGTGGCGGTGTTTGC
>JBIHZT010000016.1:0-15365 GCA_044240265.1 Luteolibacter sp.
GCGGGCGACAGCGGTTTTGCGGCGGCCGGTGGCGCTTTGAGTAGTGGTGGCGGTCATTTTAAGAAAAGATTGGGATTATTTGACGGCGTAGGCGACCGGCGCTTGGGCTTCGTGCGGGTGGGTTTCACCGGCATACACCTTGAGCTTGCCGAATTGGGCGCGACCGAGGCGGGTCTTCGGGATCATGCCCCAGACCGCACGCTCGACGAGCAGGATCGGACGGCGCTCGCGGACGATGCGCGGGGTCTCGACCTTCTGGCCACCGACGTAGCCGGAGAAACGGGTGTAGATCTTGGAGGTTTCCTTGGTGCCGGTGAGGATGACCTGATCGGCATTGATCACGACGACGAAGTCACCGGTATCAACGTGGGAGGTGAAAATTGGCTTGTGCTTGCCACGGAGAAGGCGCGCGGCCTCCACAGCGACTTGGCCGAGGACCTTGCCCTTGGCGTCGATCACATACCACTTGCGCTCGACTTCATGCGGCTTGGCGGAAAACGTATTCATGTGCTTGTATAAAAATGGCTCCGGACACGTGGCGTGTGCGAAGGGGGTGGCAACCTAGGGAGCGGGTTTCCGGGTGTCAACCGGGAAATCTCAAGAATTTTGGGGCGAAAACGGACGCGAATTTCAAGGTTGTCGCGTGGTTTTGCGCTCCCGCGCCTTTGAGGTTTCATCTTCCGTTGAAGCCGCTAACATCCTCCCATGATTGGAATTGTATTGGGGTCCGGGTTGGGGCCGCTGGCTGAAGCAGTGGTGGTCGAGCGCGAGGTCTCGTTCGGCGAGGTCGGCCTGCCCGTTTCATCCGTGCCCGGCCACGCGGGGAAATTCGTCTTCGGAAAACTCGGCGGTACTCCGGTCGTCCTGATGAAAGGCCGCGTCCATCTTTACGAAGGCCACGGTCCGCGCCTCGTCACGGCGGGCGTGCGCTGGATGGCGGAACAGGGGATTGAAAAACTCATCCTCACCAACGCCGCCGGGACGCTTCATCCGGGATTTCCACCCGGCACCTGGATGATGCTCAGCGACCACCTCAACCTCACCGGCACCTCGCCGCTCGAAGGCGCGGATTTCATCGACATGTCCGTGGCCTACGATGCCGAATGGCGCGCCGAGTTCCGCACGGCGGCGGAATCCTCGGGCACGGTTCTGCATGAAGGCGTTTATGCCAGCCTGCGAGGTCCCCAATACGAGACCCCTGCGGAAATTCGCATGCTGCGCACCCTCGGTGCCGACGCCGTGGGCATGAGCACCGTTTTGGAAACCATCCAGGCCCGCTCGCTCGGACTGCCTGTCGTCGCCTTTTCCTGCCTCACCAATTGGGCCGCCGGCATCACCGCCGCGCACCTCGATCACCATGAGGTTCTGGAAACCGGGAAAGAAGCCGCGCAGGTGATGATCGGACTGCTGACGCAAGTGCTTGGTGAGTGAATTGAAGCGCGGGATTCATCCCGCCTGGATCAAATTGGACCGCGAAATTCATTTCGCACGAATCTCAAAGCTCAAGAATCCATGCAAGCTCAGCCGCCGCCCGATGATCCAACCCTGACCACGGGTTCTTTTGAATTCAATTCACCTTTGTGGTGGAGGAAGAGTGGCATTTGGCTCGTCGGTGTGCTTGTCGTGATAGTCTCCTTCTTCTGGCTAACGCGACCTACTGTGATTCGCAGCAAGAAGGAGGTTAATCAAACCGAAGCCGTCAACAATGCCCGGCAAATCGGCCTCGCATTGTTTGAATTTGAATCGGAATACGGAAAATTCCCCGATTTGAGCACGACTTCGCCAGTGCGAAGGGAGACCGGCACATTGCGGCCTCTCGGCGCGACGACTTCCAATGATTATTTCAGGCAATTGATCGCGGCGAAAATCGTTCAAAGTGAATCCGTTTTCTATGCCAAGATCAACGGCTGTAAAAAACCGGATAATCGAATCGAAGCAGGGAAAGCCTTGGCGAAAGGCGAATGCGGATTTTCCTATTTGGTCGGACTTTCTTCAGACGGCAATCCATCCCGGCCACTAGTTGTCACACCGCTCATCCCGGGAACGGACCGTTTCGATCCAACAATGTTTCATGGAAAGGCGGTTCTCTTGAGAATGGATAACAGCGTCACTTCGGTGCCGATCAACAGCGATGGTCACGTGATGTCGAACGGAATGAATCTGCTCGATCCCGCCAACCCTATTTGGGGAGGAAAGCCCCCGGTGATCGCCTGGCCGGAATAGCCAAGTCATTGCGAAACATCCTTCGGCCACCTGCCACGCAGCTGCCCGAGGAGTGCGGCAAAGCCCCGCGACCGCTCGCGAGGGCGATTGTGTCACTGCGGGAATTGACCGGCGGGGCTGGTGGAAAATTCCGAAATCATGCGCTTCAACTGTGATTTAATGCTTCAATCTTGTGTGCTCTGCCGGGTCGTCGTACGCGCAGCGCATGGATCAATTGCCTGCCGCTCAAGTCACGGAAACCAAGATAGTCATGTCCGACCCCACTGCGTTGGGCGTATTCGGTCTTTCAATGGTCACCTTCGTCGCCGCCTCCCAGAAAATGGGTTGGACCACCGGCGTGACCTATCTCATTCCATGGGCGCTTTTCCTCGGATCTCTCGCGCAGATCTGGGCCTCCACCATTGATTTCCGGAAAAACAACTATTTCGGAGCGATCGTTCTCGGCGTTTATGGCTTGTTCTGGGTGGCGGTCGCCATGCACTGGGCCACCAGCATCGGCTGGTTTGGCAAGGTGGATGCGAACGCCGATCCGAGGCCGCTCGCCTTCGCCTGCATTGGTTACACGATCTTTTCGTTGTTCATCATGGTGGCCGCGTTTGAGGCAAATAAGGTATTTGCCGCCATTCTTGTGTTCATCAACATCCTGCTGCCCGCGCTCGCGCTCAGCATCCTGAACAAAGGCACGCCGCTCGGCGAAACGAGCCATCATCTGGCTGCCTGGTCCGAGTTGCTGATCTCGTTGCTCGGCTTCTACGCCGCAGGTGCCGTCTTCCTCAACAGCTACTTCGGCCGCACGCTGCTGCCTCTCGGAAAACCGATGGGCTGGATCCGCAAAGGCCCTGCCAAGAAATTGGCGGCTTGATCGCCAAGTGATTGGTGGCAGACCTCGCGCAATCCCATCTGGCCGGAATCGACTTCTTGCCAAGAGTCATCGCCCCTTCCCCTTAAACCAACTCCGCGGCGATGGGATCGACGAGGGCGCGGCCGTGGTGGATGAGGATGAGCCGCCGACCGTCGATGCGGGCGAGGCCTTCATCGGCCAGATTGCGGGCGCGGACGATGGATTCCGGACTGAGGAGATCGAGAGAAATGCCGTCCTTGGTGCGCAGGCCGAGGGCGATGCGTTCGAGGCGGCGGGCTTCGGCGTCGAGGGTTTCCGATTCGCTCAGGGCGTGGCCGATGGAACTCACCTGGGAAACGTAGCGGGCGGTGTCCGCGATGTTTTTCCAGCGGATGCCGTCGAGGGTGGAGACGGCGGAGGGGCCGAGGCCGAGGTAGTCCTCGCCGCGCCAGTAGCCTTGGTTGTGGCTGGAGTGGTGGCCGGGCTTGGCGTAGTTGGAGGTCTCGTAGTGGTCGAATCCGGCGGCGGTGAGCAGTTCGTCGGCGAGGTGGAAGAACTCGGCGTCGTGGTCCTCGTTCTCGCGCATTTCGCCGCGGCGGAGGGATTCGAAGAAGGCGGTGTCCTCCTCGTAGGTGAGATTGTAGGCGGAGATGTGGTCCGGCTTGAGGGAAATGGCGTGCTCCAAGGTCGCCTGCCAGTCGTCCTTGGATTGGCCGGGGATGGAGAACATCAGGTCGATGTTAATCGAATGGATGCCGGCCTCGCGGAGGATGCCGATGGACTCGCTGGCTTGCGCGACGGAGTGCTCCCGGCCGAGGGTTTCCAATACATGCGGCGTGAACGACTGGATGCCGAGCGAGACGCGGGTGACGCCGAGCTCGCGGAAGAGCCGGGCCTTGGCTGCGTCGAAGGTGGCGGGGTTCGCCTCGAGGGTGACTTCGTCGAGTTTGGAGAAATCGACGGTCGCGTGGAGCGCGTTGAAGAGCCGGGTGAGGTGGCCGGGCGAGAGCATGCTCGGAGTGCCGCCGCCGAGGTAGAGGGTGCGGGGAATCCCGGTGACGCGGGATTTCGCCTCAGCGGCCAGTGCATCCACGAAGCTGCCGATGGGCGTGTCGCCCGGGGTGTGCTTGTAAAACGAACAATACGGGCAGACGCGGTGGCAAAAAGGGATGTGGAGGTAGAGCAGCAAGAAACGGGATGTAGCACGGAAATTTCCGGCGGGAAAGGGCGGGGAGCGTGAAACCGTCCGCCCGGGTTGATCGGTGGATCTCGCGTGGAATCGATTCCGCGCTCCGGCGGGCTACTTCCCGCCCTTTGGCTGGGTGAACGCCAGTGGCGAGACATGGTTTTGATAGACCTCGCCGGCGGGTGTGAGCGAGCCGTCCTTGCGGACCAGTTGGCGCGCGTCCTCCACCCAGTTGTAGAGCGCGTAGCGTTCCACGAACGGCGTCTCGTCGAGCATTTTGATCATCGCCGCGACCGCCGCCTTCTGTTCCTTGGCATCCGGATCCGGGGCGCTGGTCCAGTTCGCGCCGTTGTTCCATTCCGTCACCCACAGCGGCCGCTTCACCCGGTCATGGACGCCCTTGAGGAATTGGTAGAACTGGTTCGCCGCCCCCTTCGCGTCCCCCGGGTCGGCGGTGGCGCGGTAATAATGCACCGGGACGAAATCGACCCGCAGCCCGGCGTTGTCCGCGGTATCGATGAACTCGTACAACCACTTCAGCCCGCCGTCGGAGGGTGCCGGCGCGCCGACCCGCAGGCCGGTGGCGAGCAGGCCCGGCCAGCCCTGGATGGCGTCGGCGACGGTCATCTTCGCCTGATCCGCCTTGTCCGGCTCGTTGTAGCCGAGGAGGTGGTTGATGCCCTTTTTCTTCCAGTCCTGGTTGAGGCCGGGCCAGTGGCGGTTCTGGCGGATGGCGACGTATTCCTTGTCCAGCGTGGAGCTCGCGCCGATGTTCCAATCGTAAAACCACGTCACGTCCAGTTGCTGCCAGATGCCGCCGCAGACGCCCTTTTTACCCGTCCACCGCCAGGGGAAGATGCGGATGAAGCGGACGCCGTCCTCCAGCCCTTTTGGTAGGGAATCGATCACCAGGTCGTGATCCTGCGCCACGTAGTTCCTGCTCACGCCGGTGCCGTTAGCCCGCTGGGCGAGAGTCGCCATGTAGCCGCGCTTGAGAACGAACGAGCCGACGGGTTTCTTCAGCGTGCCGTCTTTTGCATCGTCGTAGGGCACGTAACATTTCAGCGGTATGGCGGCACTGGTGGCGGACTTCCCCTCGAAGATTGTCATCGCCGCGAAATCGGGCCCTTGCGGAATCACCACGCTGCCGACGCCGTAGCGCACCACGCGCACATTGCCATCCAACACCGCCTTGGCGCCGTTCACCAGCATGCGGCCGAGAAATCCTGACGCCACCGCCGAGGGCGCGATGTTGTCGAGGAACAGCCAGCCGTCGGGTGCCGTGAAAATGAAGGTGCTGCCGGCGATCGGATCGCCGGTGCCGGTGACGTGCAGTTCCGTTCCCGCGGCGAGCGTCACCACTTGGTTGGTCAGCGTTTCCACCGACTTGGTCGTGTAGCCCGCGCGGCTGGTAATCGGTTTGCCGGAGTCCGCCGCCACCAGCGCCTTCCCGGCACCGGCCTTCAGCACGGCGAGATATCTCTGATCCGCCGGGGAGAAACTGGTGATGGGAACCTCGAAATTTTTTCCATTTGGCCCCTGCAAGACCACGCCGCCGTTTTTCATGCCGACGAATTCCGCCTCCATCGGCTGCGGGATCCCGATGAACGACCATGGCCGCGCCCACAACGCCGGTGTGCCGCCCAGCAATAGCGTGAGGAGAACTGCGGCCATGCCGGAAATTCGTCTGGTGGTGATGGGTGAATGATGGCTCACGGCACCCGAATTAACGTCCCGCCTCGTGGCAAGTCAACGAGTTCGGATTCCCCCGATATGGGGAGGCGGGGAGCATCACTCCGGGACTTCCAGTCCGGCGTGGATGGCAAGTGCCCGTTGGCGCACGTCGAATGTCAGAAACCGGCTCGCCCCGAGATGGACGGCGGTGGCGACGTGGAAGATGTCGAGCGTGCGATGGCCGCCCTTGGCGGTCGTTTGGCCGGAAAGCGAGCGGGAGTGGCGCAGCACGGCATCCATGTCGAAGCTAACGAGCCGGTTGATTCCGGTGGCGATGTCCTTTTCCCAATCCGAGATCATGCGGTCGGCCTCGCGGCGAGAGTAGCCTTTGGTTTTGTCACGTGAATGAAGCCAAACTTGAAGCTCGATGGCTTGGAGGAATTCGAACTCCAACAGATTGGTGAAATGCAGCGGTTCGCCGATGCCTTGGCGCAGCCGATTCGCCGCGGCCGAATGATCCTGAACCCGGTAGATCGAACAAAGAAAACTGGTGTCGGCATAGTGAATCATGGCTCACCGGTTTCAAATGCCCGCATTTCGTCCACTTCTTCCTGAGTGAAAAAACGCCCGTTCCACGTCTTTTTCGCCCGGGCGAGAAAATCCGGCAACGGCGGTAGCGGCTTTTCCGCCGCCGTCTCCGAGGAAATCCGGGCGATGGGTTTGGAATGCTTGGTGATGAGGATTTCCTCGCCCCCAGCCAGCCAGGCTTCGATTTTCGGGAAATCGTAGCGTAAGTCCCTGACGGTTGCCGTTTTCATAAGATCACAAATTTGTGATGAAACGGCGAGTTGTCAAGATTCGATCATGGCTTGGAGTGCCGCTTCCGCAGGGCGGCCGAGGGCAAGATTCGTCAGAAATTCATCGAGGACAACCTGCTGCCAGCCGTCATCCTCATCTTTGACAAGGGCAAAACCCTCGGGCGAAAACGGAAAACCACTTACAAAAACTCAGACTCTGAAAAATACTTGAAATGATCAATTTGAGTATTTAAGATGTAATCCGAGATGAAAAAGTTAAATGCAAGCCTACTCGACGAAGCCTTAGATCTTCTCGCCGAGTCCACGGAAGGTCACCCGAAACAACATTGGGTGGTCTGTGGTGGCTCGTCGTTGCTGGCACTGGGCTTGGTGAGCCGCACGACCACCCGCGACGTGGACGTGCTGGCCCGCGTAGACCCGGACGGGTTGATCACGGCCAAGCCCCTGCCCGAATGGCTTGCCAGTGCCGCCGAGCGAGTCAGGAAGCAGCTCGGGCTCATGGAAAATTGGTTCAACACAGGCCCATCCGATGATTCCTTTTTCCGCTTCGGCTTTCCCGAAGGAATAGTCGACCGCTTGGTTCCCCGTGAGTACGGCCCTTACAAAAACCTGCGAATCAGCTTCATCAGCCGCCGGGATCAGGTTTTCTTCAAACTCTACGCCACTGCGGACTCCGACATGGGGCGTCATTACCAAGATCTAGTGGATTTAAAGCCCACAGCGGAGGAACTGCTCGCCGCCGCCCGCTGGACACGCACTCAGGATCCATCGGAAGAATTCCTGTTTGTCCTAGGTGAAGTTCTCAAAGCACTCGGTCATGAACCCGTCATTGCACAACTTTAGGGAAAGCCTGCTCCAGCGGCTTCTCGACTTCCTTTGGCGGCAATGGTCCGCCTTGGGGGTGGCGGGTCATGCCCGCAGCGATGATCCGTGGATGATCGACCCCGAGGCGCTGCTTCTCTTCTCCACCCACATCGCCCGCCACGACAGCCGCTTGTTCGATGAAATTCTCGACTGGCTCCACACCAACGGCTCGTGGATCAACCTCCAACGCCTTGGAACCCTGCACAAGGAAGAGCACCTCGGCGATTCCGCCGTCCTGGCCGCGATCGCAGATCTCCTTTGCAGGGAATCCGCTCATCTCAAGTGGAAGCTCCTCATGCGTCGGGTGGAAAAGCCGGACTCCCCTCCCACAGAGTTGGTTCAACGGCTCTTTCCCTCCATCCCCATTCTCAAAGAACCCGATCCGGTATTTCTCAAGCACGGCCTGGAGCGCGGCGGTATCGAACTCCGGGGCATGAGCCAATCTCCTCGCCCGGACCAACCCGCCACCTTTCTCTTCAAACTCCGCGCCCTTTTCGGCATGCAGGCACGTGCCGAAGTCATGGCTTGGCTGCTGGCTAACGGACAAGGACATCCTGCGGAAATCGCCCGCCAAACCGGTTACTTCCGCGGTTCCATCCAGAACGTCCTCAATGACCTCACCGCATCCGGTCACATCGGCTCCATCCGCATCGGCAGGGAAAAATATTTCTCCATCCTCCGCGAAGACGAATGGCGCTTCCTCCTCACTTGGCCAAATGCGGGTGCATTCCCCCAATGGATCAACTGGGCACCTCTCTTCCACGCCATCCAGACTTTCCTCGACACCCTCGGTGAACCCGGACTCGACGAAAAATCCGAGAACTTCCAGGCCATCCAGCTTCGCGAAGCTCTCGACAAAGCCACTCCAGCACTCGCCCGCGCCGGCCGCGTTCACCAAATGCAAGCCACCCGCGATCTGCGGGGTACAGCCCTGATTGCCGCCCTCCTATCCGATCTCGAATCTCTCATTCCCTAGCACCATGGTGAACATTCTTTAGGATTCGATCATGGATGCGAGCGCCGCTTCATCGAGGATGGTTACGCCGAGTTTCTCCGCCTTGTCGCGCTTGGAGCCGCCGCCTTCGCCGGCGAGCACGTAGCTGGTTTTCGCGGAGACGGAGCCGCTGACTTTGCCGCCCTTGCTCTCGATGAGCTCCTTCATCGCGTCGCGGTCGATGCTGAGGGTGCCGGTGATGACGAAGGTTTTTCCGGCGAGCGGCAGGGCGGATAGATCGGCTTCGGCAGCGATGGGGAGGTAGTTGTCGGAGACCGGATCGATGCCGAGTTCGGCGAAGCGGGCGAGGGCGTGCTGGCCGGCTTCGGATTTGAAAAAGGTGGTGATGGTTTCCGCCACGGCGGGGCCGACGTCGCCGGTGATTGAGTATTTTGCGAGGAACTCGTTTTGTTTTTTCGCCGTGGCGCGGGTGTCGCGGAGGAGTTCTGCTAGAATCGGCGAGTCGGGGATCTCGCCCAGCGTCTTGTGCAGACGGGAAAGCTCCTTGGCTGCGGATTCACCTAACTGGCGGATGCCCATGGCGAAGAGCCAGCGGTGGAGCGGTTTGGATTTCGCAGCTTCGAGCGCGGCGATGACTTTGGCGGCGTTTTTCTCACCGAAGCGGCGCGGGGCTTCCTCGGTGCCGAGGTTGAGGTTGGCCAGGGTTTCCTCGTCGAGGCGGAAGAGGTCGAGCGGTGTCTGGCAATGGCCGTGGCGGACGAGCGCTTCGGCGACGATTTCGCCAAGCCCTTCGAGGTCGAGCGCCTTGCGGGAAGCGAAGTGTTTGATGTGGGTGACCGCCTGGGCCGGGCATTGGAAATTCGTGCAGCGCCAGGCGACGAAGCCTTCCTCCTGGCTGATCGGACCGCCGCAGGACGGGCATTTTCCGTGGACGCTATCATAAAGCGAGTATGGAACCGCGCCATCCGCGTGCCGGATGACCTTGACGATGGCGGGGATGATTTCCCCGGCTTTTTCCACGAGCACGGTCGCGCCGAGGCGGATGTCCTTGCGGTCGATCTCATCCTGGTTGTGGAGCGTGGCGCGGGAGACGGTGGAGCCGGAAATGAGCACCGGTGTGAGTTCGGCCACCGGTGTTAGGACGCCGGTGCGGCCGACCTGGATGAGGATGTTGTTGAGCGTGGTTTCCTTCTGCTCTGGTAGAAATTTATAAGCGGCGGCCCAGCGCGGGGCGCGGGAGGTGAAGCCGAGTTGCTCGCGCTCGGCACGGTCGAGGACCTTGATGACGGCTCCGTCGGTGCCGTAGTCGAGCGCGTGGCGCTCGCGGTTGATGCGGGCGACGGCATCGAGCACCTCGTCGAGATTGCGGGCGTTGAGGATGGGCTGGTTTTGCGGGATGCCGAGTTGTGCTAACAAATCATGGAACTCGTGTTCGGTCTCGAGCGGCGGGCCGTCGTAAGCGCCGAGGCCGTGGGCGAGGAAGGCGAGCGGGCGCTTGGCGACGATTTTCGGGTCGAGCTGTTTGAGCGTGCCGGCGGCGGCGTTGCGGGGGTTGGCGAAGGTCGGCAGGCCGGCCTCGTCGCGCTCGGCATTGAGCGCGGCGAAGGCTTCGTTCGGCATGAAGATCTCGCCGCGGACTTCGAGGAGTGAGGGGATAGTTGAGGGTTGAGAGTTGAGAGTTGAGAGTGAAGAGGATTCGCCTTCGTCGAGGACTTGGAGATCGATGGGAATCAATTCGCCCTCCGCGGATTTGATGAGATTTCCGACATGCGCGTCGGCGATTTCCGTTCCGGTTTCATCGTTTTTCCAACGGTTGTGTCCTGTGGAATGGTAGCCTTGTGCTTCAAACCAGGATGCGACTTCCTCGATCGATGGAACGGTGCCGGCCACGAAGGGCTGGGAGATGACGAATGCGGGCCCTTTGTCTGTTTCCAGAATTCCGTGAAAGCGGATATCATCTCCAAACAGGCGGTTGGAAGCGCCGATGTTTGTCAGATAGCCAATGCTTCCCTGTGCGCCGAAATTCGGGGGAAGCGTGAATTTGATGATGCGCGGCAGTTTCTCAATGAAGAAAACAGTGTGCTCCGACTGGCCACCTAAATCCTGCCAGTCCTTTACGAGTTCGAGGAGGCTTTCCGGGTCGAGCATCCGACCAGTCTCAGCTCCCCATTCAAGAATGGATTGGGCTTCCTGTCGGAGCCGTTCCTGAAGATTTGCTCCATCTTTTCCCGCGAGGTCAGTAAGGAGCCTCTGGCGGAGGCTTTCCGCCGGGCTTGGCGAAGACGTTCCGCGAGTGCTTGGGTGGTGATGGCGTTGTTCATGGTGTGGAAGATAAGGAAGAATGGTCTCCAGGTCAATTTCCCAGGCGGGTTGGGCGGCGGCCTTGAGTTCCAGCGGGATGCTGCGGATCGTGCGCACGTTGTGGGTCACGTCGTCGCCGGTCTGGCCGTCGCCGCGGGTGGCGGCGTAGGCGAGTTTTCCGTTTCGATAGAGCAGGGAAACGGCGACGCCGTCGATCTTGGGCTCGATGGTGACGGGGACGTCGTCGCGCTTGAGGTTTTTCTGAAGGCGGCGGTAGAAATCGATGAGTTCCTGCTCGGGACAGGTGGCTCCGGCCTTTTCAACGGCCTCGGCGCTGAGCTCGAAGACGTCGTCGATGCTGAGCATGGGGACGGCGTGTTTGATTTGCTGGAAGCCTTCGATGGGAGCGCCGCCGACGCGCTGGGTGATCGAGTTGGGGTCGCGGAGGTCGGGGTGTTTGGCTTCGAGGGTTTCGAGTTCGCGGTAGAGGCGGTCGAATTCGGCGTCGGAGATCTCGGGATTTCCCTGGTTGTAGAGTTGGTCGTGATGCTGCAGTGAGGTCTGCAACTCGCGCATCCGGTCCTGCGGGCCTGCAACGGGGGCGGGGGAGAAGGAGAAAAGATCAGGCTCGGCCATGGGCGGAGTGTCGGGTGCCGGGAGAGGTTTTCAAGCGGCAAGACGCTACGGAATCTCGACTACCGCGACCTTTTTCTCGGTGAAGCGGACGACGAGCTGGTATTCATTCCCGTCGCGTGCGGTACCGAGCAGAGCGGATCCGCCGCCTTCGAGCAGCCAGAGGTGGGAGGGGGCGAATGAGCCGTCACCAAGGGTGGCTGCGTCGGGTAGCGGGCCTTTTTGCACGGGCTTGCCGTAGAGGGTATTGAGGAGTTCGATCAATTCCTTCCAACTGGGTTCCAGTTCGGTTTTGTAGTCAGCGCTGGGGCGGGCTTCGGTTTGCAGGGTGAGTTCCTTCAATTTCCCGGCCTGTGTCCAATCGAAGTAAAGGAAGCCATCGAGGTTGCCAATTTTCCGCCGGGTTTTGAAAATTCCGTTGAGTCCGGAGCGGCCGATGAAGGTCTCATCGGTCGTCATTTCCACGATCTTGCTGGCCTTGAGCTTGGTGAGGGTCGTTTCCCGGGTATCGCGGAAGGTGAGGCTGTCGAAGAAGGCGGCGGGGTCCTGCGGCGGCGCGGGTGGGGTGAGTGAGTGGTTGAGATCCAACCACTTGGAATCGTCCGGGTGGAGCTTTGTGAGCAGAATGGTGATTTCCTTGCCGCCTTCCGTGCGCAGAGTGACGCTGGCGGCGTCGCGTTTGATGAATTCCGCCTCCACGGAGCGTGTGCCGTCGGCGCTTCTCCACGAGCGTGGCCCGGCGGAGAGGGCGGGTGCCGAAGCGATGGCAAGGATCAAGGTGAGGGCGAAGCGAAGTGGCATGGGTTTGGAAAAGCAGGACTCATACACAAACTCCGGCCGATGTCTAACGCCGAGAGGTGATTTTTCCAGCACGCCTGGCGGGGGCTCAATTCCGGCTTGCGGTTCCGTCGCGACTTTCGGGCATGAGCAGCCGGGGCGAGGGTGAGAATTTCGTGATGGACCACGACTTCCCGGGAATTTCTTGGCGATTCCTGTCAGGTTCATGTTGCCAAGGCGTTGGGGGCGAGTGCTTTGAGAACGTTTTGATGCAAGCCGCCCGTGGCGGCTTTGGATCAAACGTCACTCGATCAGGATTCGTGGAATTTTCCTGATGGACTGAATCTGCTTCTGATTTTGAACAAGAAATCTGACCCAAGTCTTTCCAAGCTCATGCCTGATCCATTGTTTTCCGTGATTGCAGCCGACGACCACCCTGTCGTCCTTTCGGGGATTCGTCTGGTTTTGCGTGGTGTGGGGGAGTTCAAGTTGGTGGCGGAGACTGCGGATGGCGCCGCGACGCTGGAGGCGATCGAGAAAGAGGTGCCCGATCTCCTGATTCTCGACCTTTGGATGGGGGATAACAATGGGATCGAGCTGCTGCGGAGGATTCACGACGGCTGGCCTTCCATCCGCGTGCTGGTTTATTCGATGAACGACGAGCGGAGCTACGGCATCCGGGCTCTCCGCGCGGGAGCGGTGGGATACTTGATGAAGTCCCACGGGCTTGATGAATTGGTCAACGCCCTGCGGATTGTCGCTGCCGGAGGACGCTACCTGAGTGCGGATCTGGTGTCGGAAATAAACGGGAGCGGACTTCACGTGAATCCCGATTCTGCGCAGCCTGGTGCGATTGCGACCCTCAGTGACCGGGAACTGCAAGTCTTGCGGCTTATCGGCATGGGGCAGATGGCTTCAGCCATCGCCAAGAGTCTGAACATCAGCACCAGGAAGGTGGGGGTGCATCGCGAAGAGCTGAAAACCAAACTCAACATCGTGAACTTGAGCGCCCTCGCCCGGCGGCCTGGGTCTGTATCTAACTGAAGATCTGGCCCGGCGACTCGGCGCGAAGGTCACCTGCGAGGCGACTTCCGCCGGAGGCGGCGTTTTCGCGGTCAGCATCCCGGCATCTCGCACGGGACCCGCCGCGTAGTGGCGCGTCTTCAACTCCCCATCAACCGCTTCCTTGTCGCCTCGTCCACCGCCTCGCATAACCGGTAGCCTTCGCCATGGCGCGGGATGGTCATCAGCAGCGCGTCGCGCTCATAAGGCGAGGGAAAATCCAGTCCTATCAGCGCCCGCCCGATGCGCTCGCCGGACTGGCGGTAGTTGAAATAACAGAGACTCGCGTTCCCCCGGATCCGCTGGTCTAGAAAATCATGCAGGGCTCCCGGCCGCTCGTAGAAATCCAGCCGCAGAAACGCCGGATTCTGCAACAAGTCACCGCGCAGCGGGATCGCCCGGAAGGCGATGTCCACCGCTCCTGTCAGGTCCTCCCAGGCGAAGCCATGCGCGTCGAGTTTCTCCGGCATCGCCTCCAGCACCGCCGGATCCTCCGCGTGAATCGTAAATGCCGGCCACGCCTCCCGCTCGTCCGTCTTGCCGTATTGGAAATCCGCGATGTCCAGTCCTTCGAAGCACGAGTCCAGCAGTTCGAGCATCGCGCCCGGTCGCTCCGGGATGCGCACCCGCAGCGTGCGGTTGGTTTTGTTTCCGGCTCCCACCGACTGCGCGATGAGTCCGAGTTGGAGGAAATCGATGTTAGCGCCGCACAACACCACCAGCACGCGTTTGCCTATCAGTGACTCGCGATTTTTCAAAACCGCCGCCAAGCCCATGGCTCCGGACGGTTCCGAAATGCAGCGCAGCCCTTCCCACAGCACGCGGATCGCGTGGCTCACCTCCGCGTTGGTCACCGTTTCCACCCGGTCCAGCGTGCCCTGGCAGATTTGAAATGGCAGCTCACCCGCCTTTCGCACCGCTGTGCCGTCGCAGAACAAATCCACCTCGTCCAGCGTCACCGGCTTCCCCGCCGTTAGTGCCGCTTTCATCGACGCCTGGCCCACGCCCTCCACGCCGACGATTTCGATGTCCGGCCAATACGTCTTCAGCCAGGTGGAAACGCCCGCCGCAAGCCCGCCGCCGCCAATCTGCAGGTACGCTGCGTCGAAGGGGCCGTGGCCTGATAGGACCACCTCGTCCGCCATCGTTCCCTGGCCGGCCATCACTTTCAAATCGTCATAAGCATGGATATACACCGCGCCGCTCGCCGCTTCGTCCGCCCGGGCGGCGGCCATCGCCTCGTCGTAGCTGTCACCGCTCAGGTGGATTTCCACGAATTCGCCGCCGTGATGGCGCACCGCCGTTTGTTTCACCTTCGGCGTCGAGCGCGGCATGTAAATCCGCGCCCGGATGCCGAGTGTGCGGGCGGCCAGAGCCACCCCCTGCGCATGGTTTCCGGCGGAAGCCGTCACCACCCCGCGCGCCGCTTCGGTCGGCGACATCACCGCCATCCGGTTGCAGGCGCCGCGCCACTTGTAGGACTTCACTGCGGACAAATCCTCGCGTTTCACCCAGATTTCCGGTCCTGGTCCCGGCAGATTCAGTCGTTCTAACGGCGTTGCCCGTCCGAAGCGGTACACCCGCTCCCGCGCGAACAGGATTTCCTGGCGCAATTGCCGGTCCACCGGCAGGTCCTCACGTGTCATGTGCCAGCCTTGCGTGATTCGAGACCGCCTGCAAGGCCGTGATACCGGTGCTGCCGCCTGTTCTGGCTGCACCCCGCCACACGAAACGTTGCAATCGACGATCCATCCGTGGCAGGCTGGCTTCGCCGTGATGAAACCTATCACCCTCTGGCTGCTTGGCGATGGCAAGCCGGGCCATGAAAATCAATCGCTCGGACTCGCGAACGCCCTCGCGCGCCTGCTCCCGTGTGAGGTCCATCGAGTTTCCCTCGCCGGGAAATCGTGCGTGGTCACTCGCGTCCGGGAGGCACTGCGGCAGAGCGGGGGACTCCCCAAGCCGGACATCGTCATCGGCGCGGGCCACGCGACCCATTTTCCGTTGTTATGGCTGGCCCGGAAACATCGC
>JBIHZT010000364.1:0-4669 GCA_044240265.1 Luteolibacter sp.
GCCACTGCAACTCCTGAAGCATTGGCACAAACCGCGCCCACTCCCCAATCGCTACCTCTTAATCAGAGCTTTGGGACGGCAGCCTATACCACATTGCCGGCGGGATTTGCAGCTTGGAACGGATTGAATGGTGATTCCGTCACGACTCAAGCACTCGCAGAAACATCCGCGCCGACAGGCGATGCGACTATTTCTGCCAGAACATCGACCACAACCACCGGTGGTTTTTACGGCTATGCCGCGCTCGGAGATGGGAAAGCGTATATCCAGAACTCCGGCACATCCCCGAATGGTGTGAATCAAATGGCCATGGCGCTGATCACTACTGGCAGGCAGGACATCGTGGTGGGTTATACGGTGGACATCCTTTCGGCAAATCCTCGGACTATTGGAGTCGTCGCCCAGTATCGAGTTGGCTCGAGTGGTCCTTGGGTTACGCTCACACCTACAGCGGGGAACAACCCGTTTTCCCGAGCAGGCGGCTCCCCCGGACTTGCAACTACGGTTTCGGCCACGCTTCCGGCTGCCGCGAACAATAAATCCGTAGTGCAGATCAGGTGGGCTGTCTGGCGCGGAACTGAGGATGGAAACTCCTCGGGCTTAGCCCTCGACAACATCACGGTGAGCTCATCACCCGCACCAATCGATAGCGTTTCTCCGGCAATGGTTTCCGTAAGTCCCACGGATAACAGTACGAATGTATTTCCCACCACGGACCTCATGATCACATTCAATGAGGACATCGCGATTGGATCCGGATCAGTGGAGCTGAAGAAGACTTCTGACAATTCAGTCGTCCCGAGTGCAATACTTCCCGTGACTGGGGCCACCGTCATCATCAAGCCGACCAGCCAGTTAAACTACAACACGTCATACTACGTCGAGTATCCCGCAGGCGCCTTCAAGGATTTGTCGGACAACCCCGCACCCGCAGTGAGCGGTGCCGCCGCATGGAATTTCACGACCAGTGCCTCACCCTCGGTGGTGATCAGCCAGTATTACGAAGGTGTTGCGGGAACCGACCGCTACATCGAGTTGAAAAACCTGACCGGCTCAACGCTCTCGCTTGATGGCTATCGGCTCGCCGTCTGGAGCGACACCAGCCCGTCCGACAACGAAGGTTGGAAATCCGGCGCGGGAACCACCGACAGAGTCACCTCGCTTACGGGTTATCAAATCCCTCCGAACGGCTCGTTTCTGGTGGCTGCGACCAACGCCGGCACTCCGGGCTACGCGGGATCCGTCAACGATCTGGTGGCGAGCGGGATCTCCGCCATTACATTCGACGGTGATGACAGCGTCGTCCTCTACAGCGGCCCTGGCTTTACCCGGGCGGAAATTGTCGACGCCTTCTCGATCTCCGCCAATCAGGCGACCGACAAGACTTTCTATCGGCTTAACAATCTCGCCGCTTACGATTTCAATGCCGGAAGCTCGGTTTTGAATTACACGGGCACGTGGGCTTCGGATAAATCGTTGGCGGACGTCGCGTCCGCCGGTTTGAACGACCCTTGGTATCTGAGGGCCTCTTTCATTCCGGAGACGTTGACGCTGGTGGTCGCACCCGCTTCGTTTTCCGAAGGTGGCGGCGCGCAGGCGGCGACGGCAACCGTGACACGGACCGGTCCACTCGGCACCCTGCTCAACGTCAACATCTCTATCAGCGATGCCACTGAAGCGACTGCGGACGGCACGGTGGATATTCCCGCGAATCAAGCCAGCGCTTCGTTCTTCATCGCTGCCGTCAACGATCCTTTTCTCGACGGAGACAAACCAGTCACGGTGACGGTTTCCGCAGCGGGCTTCCTCCCGGGTGTCAAATCCATCACGGTTCTTGATGAACCCGCGGACTCCATCGTTCCGGTGGTGATCAACGAGGTCGATTCCGATCAAACCAGCTCGGATACCCTCGAGTTCATCGAGCTTTATAACAAATCCGGATCCGCACAACCGCTGGACGGCCTTGTGCTGGTCCTTTACGACGGCGATGCCAATCTCTCCTACCGCACGGTGAGCCTCGCGGGTCTCACGATTCCCGCGAATGGATACTTCGTGATCGGAAACCCGGCAGTGACCAATGCGGGCCTGACATTTCCCAACGGCAGCCTTCAAAACGGCGCGGATGCCGTCGCTCTCTACATCGCCTCGCCTGCGGAAATTCCAAATGGCACTTCGGTTGGGGCCTCCACCGGAACTCTTGTGGACGCGGTGGTCTATGGCACCAGTGATCCAAACGCGACGGTTCTGATTGCCGCCCTTACTCCAGGGAAGCCACAGGTGGACGAGGGCGCGGGTCCCGCCTCGGAGACGGTTTCCATTTCGCGCCTTCCTAACGGCGGAGCGGCCTTCGACTCCTCTCTTTATGTCGCCCAAGCTCCTTCGCCCGGAACCACCAACATCCTCCCGCCGCCAAACACCTATTCGAACTGGATCGACTCCTACTTCAACGGCGTGACCAATCCTCTCATCATCGGCTTCGGTGCGGATCCGGATGGGGACGGCGTTCGGAACGGAGTGGAAGCGCTTACTGGCGGGAACCCGAACGCGGCCGGAGTTTTCGCCATTACAGAGCTGACGAAAACCGGCAACACCTTCACGTTCCGCTATCCGCAGGACAATGCGCCGCCCTCAGGTGTCACCGCCTCCTACGAGTGGTCCACCGACATGGTCAACTGGCAGGCCACCGGCGTCTCATTCGGTGGAGCCACCGTCATCCTGGCCCACGCGATCTGGGATGACACCGCTCTGGATGTGGACATCTATCAAGTCACCGCCACGGTGACGGTCGGCACGGCTTCGAAACTGTTCGTCCGCGTGGCCGCCAAGAATTGAGGCTGCTGTTTTTGAAATTCCCAGATTGACGGACGGTTCTCTTTGCGAGGTCCGTCCGGTTTTTTTTGTGGAGCCAATGGAGGTTTCCGATTCACAATTCCCCCACATGAAACCCCGTTTCTCACCACCGCACGGCGCGCAAAACAAGCAGGCGCGTGAAAACCGCCATGTCCAGGCGGTGGAAACTATCACGCCGTCGCTGGATGAGGATGATCTGATGCGGATCGTCGCGGAGCAGGCGGTGCCGTTCGTGTTGATCCTCGACTGCGTGCAGGACCCGCACAATCTCGGCGCCATCCTGCGCACGGCGGACGCGGCGGGGGTGCATGCCGTGGTCGCGCCGAAGGACAAGGCGGTGGGGATCACCGAGACGGTGCGCCGCGTGTCGGTGGGCGCGGCGGATTACGTGCCGTTCGCCCAGGTGACCAACCTCGCGCGGACCATGGAGAAATTGAAAGCCGCCGGGCTATGGCTGGTCGGCACATCGGATCACGCGAAGTCCAAGTCGATTTACGAGCTCGATCTCAAGGGGCCGCTCGCGCTGGTGCTCGGGGCGGAGGAAAAAGGCATGCGCCGGCTGACCGAAGAGAACTGCGATTTCCTCGCTTCCATCCCGATGGCCGGAAAAGTCGAGTGCCTGAACGTCTCGGTGGCGACCGGCGTCTGCTTGTTCGAGGCGGTGCGCCAGCGCCGGGTGGCCGATGAATGAACCGGTGCGGGTGTTGTCGGATCTTCATTTGGGTCACAAGCTGTGCCGGATCGAGCGGGTTTCCGCGCTGCGGCCGCTGATCGCGGGGGCAGGCACGGTCATTTTCAACGGCGACACCTGGCAGGAATTTGCCCAACCGTTTTTCAGCCGCGCGACCACCATGCTGGACGAGTTGCAGGCGCTCTGCCGCGAGGAGGGTGTGGAGGCTGTTTTTCTATCCGGAAACCACGATCCCGGCTGGCCCGGCCCCGGTTGGGTCGAGCTGGCGGAAGGGCGTATCGTCGTCACCCATGGCGACGCGTTGTTAGCTGCCGGCTCGCCGTGGAAGCGGGAAATCCTGGTCAACGGCGGACGGGTGCGAGAACTCTGGAACAAATACCCGGATGCGGCGCAGGTGGTGGAGGATCGGCTTTCCGTCGCTCAGGAAATCGCCCGCGAGCTGTGTTCGGTGGAGTATCCGACCGGCCGGAGTTTTCTCCAGCGGGCGTGGGACGCGGTCATCCCGCCGCGGCGGGCGGTGAAGATGATCGAGGCGTGGACGACCCAGGGAGGCGCCGGGGCGAAGTTTTGCGCGGATTATTTTCCGAAGGCGGAGGTCTTGTTGATCGGCCATTTCCACTGGGAGGGCTGCTGGCTGCGGGACGGCCGGCGGGTGATCAATACCGGTTCGTTCACCTCGCCGGGACGCGCCCACTGGGTGGAGTGGAACGAGGGCTGGCTGAGCTGGGGACTCATCGATGAAGCGCCGGACGAGTGCGTGAAGGGGAAAACCCTGGACGTCTGGCGGTTCTGAAAAAAGTGGTACACGAGGACGGGATCGAACCGCCGACCAATCCGGTGTAAGCGGACCGCTCTACCGCTGAGCTACTCGTGCAAGGGCAGGCCGAGAAATTGGCGGGGGATTTTCCGAAGATCAAGCCCGGAGTGTTGCGAGCTTGCGGGTGACGCGCGGTGGTGGTTTGTTCCTGGCACGAATGCATTTGCGCCTCTCCGATCAAGAACTCGCCACGCTGGTGGAAATGGTCAGCCTCGCGGCCAACGTCGCGTCGTGGAACCAGAAGGAAACGGCGAACGACCAGGTCTCGGCGTTTGAAAATCTGGAGAGTAAGATTCTCGAAAAAGCCGGCC
>JBIHZT010000365.1:0-4653 GCA_044240265.1 Luteolibacter sp.
TTCGGAGGTGTCATTGCCTTTGCTTCGATCCGGCTGGATAATAAGTTCCACACGGTGATGCATTTGGAGGAGCTTCTTGAGCAGCCGGTTCTCGCCGCTATCAGCCATATCAAGCCCCTCAAAGTTCGCGGTAAAGCCGGAAAGCTGGAATCTGGCCAGCAGACGGAGGCCGAGGACTCCGAGAAAAACTGGGGTCCAAGAGTTGTGTTCCGCCACGGTCGGCTGACTTCCTCTTATGCCGAGATGTTCCGGGTGTTGCGCGCTTCAATCACCCTGATCGGTCCCGAGGACAAACGGAAGGTCACCCTTTTTACCAGTTCGATTCCGGGCGAGGGCAAGACCTTGGTTTCCGTGAACTTTGCGCTTGCCGCCGCTGGCCAGGGAAAACGGGTTCTTCTGATCGACCTCGACCTGCGCCGTCCCAGTGTGGCGGGATTGCTCGGCCTGTCGCAGGGTAGCACCGATTTCGGGGTCACCGGGTATTTGTCCGGAAAGTCGTCGTTTGATGAATCCCTGACCCGAAATATCGGCAATGACGGCTTGGACCTGATGCTTTCCGGTGCCCGCACGCCGAATCCGGGAGAACTTCTCAACGGGACTTTGCTGAACGCCCTCATCGCGGAGGCGAGGGAGAAATATGATGTGATCGTGCTCGATACGGCGCCGATTCTCGCGGTTCCTGACACCCGGATCCTCGCCTCGTATGCCGATAATGTGTGTTTGGTCGTGCGTGCCGAGTATGTGCCGGTGCAGGCGACTGAGAGGGTTGTGCGGCTCCTGGCTGCCGACCGCACATCTCTGGCTGGAGTGGTTTTGAACGGGTTTCGCGAGAGGCGCAGCCGGATTGCTTTCAACTATAGCTATGGATACTACAGGTACAGCTCATCAGGAAACAGTTACGGTTCCGGTGACGTCAGCTATGGGTCCGGTGATGGCAAGCGCGGAGGAACCAAGCATTAGCAGCCCGTTGACGCGGGCGGGCCGGTCCCAAAAATTCGGCTGCGAATCGCTGCATGGATGGGCTAGAAAAGAGCGCTCCAGGAGTCGTCGCCGGGTTTGCCCTCCCGTCAATCCCCGTTGGGGCTGGCTGGAATGCTGGTTGCGAATCGCCTTGCGGTAATCCGAAATTCAGGCGGCGATGGCGGGTGCCGGTGTCTCGCTCGGGGCGTCTTCCGTTGGGGGCTCCTCCTTGAAGCGCTGGCTCATGAGGACGCGGAAGTTACCGGACGGACTGGTTGCCATGCAGGGATTGAGCTTGTCCACGAGGCGGAGGGTAGGGCCGATTTCGAGCGCGTCTGCCAGATACTTCGGTTCGAAGGCAATCACCGGCGGTTGCCCCTCGGTGGTGGAACATGTCCTTGGTGTCGACCAGGCCATGATCGGTGTGCTTGAGATGATTTACGGAAGAACATTCATACGCTGATGACGTATGCGGGGTTGATCCGTGGTGATTCTGTTCCAAGATCATGCGAGACCTGTTTCCAAACAGGCATCAGACAGGAAATGGAAAACCGGGATGCAAAAGAAGACACCGTGATCATCGGCGCGGGCATGGCCGGGCTGGCCTGCGCGCGCGGCCTGCATGCTGCGGGCCGGGGTTTCGTGATCTGTGAGGCGTCCGACCGCGTCGGGGGGAGGGTGGCCACTGATCTTTGTGATGGCTATCGTCTGGACCGTGGGTTCCAGGTGCTGCTCACCGCCTATCCGGAGGCAAGGCGGTTGCTCGATTATGATGCGCTCGACCTGCGCCGCTTCTATCCGGGAGCGCTGGTGCGCCACGGCGGAAAATGGCATCGGGTCGCCGATCCATTCCGCCATCCGGTGGACGGGTTGCGCGGGGCTTTCAATCCGATCGGTTCCTTCTCCGACAAGCTGCGCGTGGGTTTGTCGCGGCTTGGAGGTTTTGATTTCTCGCGGCACTCCGCCGATCTAACGACGCTTGAGGCGCTGCGGGCGGAGGGCTTTTCCGCATCGATGATCGAGCGTTTTTTCCGCCCCTTCCTCGGTGGTGTTTTTCTGGAAAACCGTTTGGAAACGACGGCCCGCAAATTGGAGTTCGTGATGCGGAACTTCGCCCGTGGCGATACGGCGATTCCCGCATTGGGCATGGCGGAAATTCCGCGCCAACTCGCTGCCTCACTGCCTGTCGCTGCGGTCCGGCTGCACACGCGGGTCGCATCCATCGACGGTCATGGCGTGCATCTGGAAAATGGCGAAGTGCTTGCCGCGAGGTCCGTGGTCATCGCCACTGAAGCGGGCGGAGCGGAGTTCCTGTTAGGGCGTGGGGATTCCCATGTGCCGTTCAACGGCGTTGTTTGTCTCTATTTCACCGCGCCTTCCGCGCCGGTGAGCGAGCCCATCCTGCTGCTCAATGGCGAGGGTGCGGGGCCGATCAACAACCTGACGGTGCTCAGCGCGGTATCACCGGACTATGCGCCGCCCGGACGGCATTTGATTTCCATCAGCGTGGTGGACTCGGAGGCCGCCGCGGCTTCGGATCTCGTTGAGCGGGTGCGGCGGCAGTTGGTTGATTGGTTTGGCGCGGTCACTGAAAAGTGGGAACTTCTGCGCATCGACCGTATCCCGCGCGCGGTGCCATCCCAGCCGGTGGTGTCGGAGAAATCCCCGCGACTCGGCAAGGGGCTCTATCACTGCGGCGACCACTGCGGCATCGCGTCGATCGATACCGCGCTCGCCAGCGGCACCGCCGCCGCAGAGGCGGTGCAGGAGGACCTGGCATGAACCCCATCGAGCTTGAGCGATGTCATGCGCCATTGGTGGGCCTTGGCAAGCAATGGCCGCTGAATGGATTCCACGAAATTTCCCGGCCATACCGTGCCCTCGGCGGCTTTCCGGAAATCCGCAACGGTAACATCCACATCCGCGCCACGCGTTGAATCCAGGCCGTTCAGAGTGAATTGAAAACGCCTCATCAGCGAGCTGTCGCAGCCGAGCCAGGCGATGAAGTGATCCTCGCCCGAGTTGCCGAAGCCGGGTGACAAGCGCCCCGCGATCAAGTGGCAGCGTTCGCCGTCCAGCGTGCGCTCGCCGATGTGTATGAAGTCGGCACCTTTCCGCGAGAGCCACGATGACCCGAAATTTCAGCACGGTGTCGCATCAGTCAAGTTCCTGGCCGCGAGTGCCCATTTCCGGGTTCTGTGATGCCGATACTTGAACAGCAACGTGAGATAGAACCTCACGCCCGTTTCGGAAACCATGCGGCCCCACCACGAGCGACCCCACTGATAGGTGATGGTGTCATGCATGATGCAGCGGTCCTGCCCTTGAGCTTCGAAGCGGTGCTGATGGATGAAGAGGCTGAATGGGCCTTTCACGATTTCGTCTTCGAGCAGGTCAGGGTGGCGCACCGTTTTCCAGCGGCATGTCCAGCGCATGGGGACGATCCACCAATCCCGGCAATGCAGCTCGATCAAGCGGCCTTCTTTCGCGGGTCCGTCCGTTTTCATGCTGACCAGCCGCAAAGTCGGCGGCATGACCACCGTGAGATTGGATGGATCGCTGTGGAATCCAAACATGGTTTCCGCACTGGCAGCCAGTGGGGTGCTGGTATGGAAAATCGAAGGCATGGCTGGTTAACGAAATTAACGAAGAGCAGTCTGGTCATGCTTTGGGCATCTTTATGCCCCGGCGGCAGGCATCGCTGCAATATCGGACGTTCTCCCAATCGCGCTCCCACTTTTTGCGCCACGTAAAGGGCCGTTGACAGTGCGGGCAGATTTTTTCCGGCAGGTTCTGCTTTTTAATTCCATTCATGGGATTTTGATTGGATCGGCTCATCTGCTCTTTGTTTGATGCTGGATGTCCGCCCGGCGCGTCGGCATTCCATCGATGAGGACCAACCGTTTTTCAAGTCGCGTTCTTCGGTTTTTAGGCGATTCATGGCAAGGGGCTTGGTGAGTTTTTCAGCGGATAAACCTTCAGGCAGGGGAATGACAATGAGCCGGTTCACGCCATGGTATTCTTCGAAGGGGCCGCCACGACCGAGCCTGTCAAAACCACTGTCGTGTCGGTCAGGATGGCGGCACGAAGAAATGGTGGGATGTCCATGGAGGGGAGTCGATGGAGAGTTGTGGGTTTCTTGATGAGGCGTTTTTACCGGGATTTACGGTAAACGTCTTTCTCCGTCGTCCCCAACTTTACAGCCGACGCTTATTTCCAGAATGAAACCGTGCATGGGTAGCGGAAAGCCCTATGATCCCGGTGTTGAACTTCACTCTAATAATTTTCTCTGCCATTTCCTTCGTTGGATTCGGCTCGGCATGTGTTTGGGCTCCCTACATGAAGCGCGAGTTCGAGCGCTACCACCTTGGGCCGTGGTGCACGCTGATCGGCGCACTGCAATTGAGTGCTGCCGTGGGTTTGCTTGTGGGGCTGAGCGAACCGTGGCTGGGGCGCGCGGCAGCGGCCGGCCTGGCACTGATGATGCTGACCGGGGTTGGTGTCCGGGTCAAAATCAAGGACAGCCTGCTACAAACGATGCCGGCGCTGTTTTACTTGGCTCTGAATGCCTATCTGTGCGCGGTGGCATTTTGACCGATTTCATGCCTGGAGCAGAACGATGGCTACGCACAGTGCGAGTAAAGCAATGGATGGCAGGGCTTTCAGGATCGGGTCCTTGGCTTTCAGATGCAT
>JBIHZT010000366.1:0-4640 GCA_044240265.1 Luteolibacter sp.
GCCGGTGCCGCGGTGGAAGTCGTATTTGTTGTCATCGCCTAACAGGAAGTGGGCGTTGGTGGTGGCGGTTTCCTTGACGACCCAGAAGACAGTGCGGATGTCCGCCATTTGGGTAAGCGCAAACGAGCTTCCGCCATCGGCGGGAAAACGGACGACGGGTTTGCCGTTGAGGGCGTTGGTTTTATAAACCGGAGCGCCTGCATCGCGGGTGGCGTTGCGGGCGTTGGTGGAGGAGTCGTTCCAGGTGTTGACGGTGTCGCCGTCGTTGAGGCCGGTGATGGCGTCGGCCTTGAGCCACAGGGCGAGGTTGGCGATGGAATCCGGCGCGGCGGCGGCGGATGCGGCGGGATTTCCCCAGAACGCGCAGATGGTGGTGGCGGGTGAGAAGGACGGGACTTGGACCCAGACGTAGGAGGTGCCGGCGGGGTTCCAGGTGTCGATTTCGTAGTTGAGTTCAGTGGTGCCGGTGGCGTCGGTGAAGCGGAGGTCCGCGCCATTGCTGAAGGCGAACTGCGAGTAGGAGAAGCCGGGAACCTGCGTGGCATCGAGGGCGACGAGCACGGGGAAGTTCGTTAGGGTTTCCGCCTGGGTGTAGCCGGGGAAGGCGATGCGTGCGCCGCGGTTCCAGGCGTTCATCAGGCCGGAGTTCCAGAGGCTGGCGTCGCTGGCCAGGATGGTGGCGCTGACGGGTGGGGAGGCGGGTCCGGGACCGGCTCCGTTCGAAGCGCTGATCACGTAGAAATATTGGACACCGGGCGTGGCGGATTCATCGGTGAAAGTGGTGCCGCTGATGCCGGTGGCCAAGGTGGTGAAGGGGCCGCTGGCGGAGGTGCCGCGTTTCACGCTGTAGGTGGCGCTGCCGGATAGATCCCATGAGAGAAGAATGCCGTAGCTGGAGGGCGTGGCGGTGAGGCCGCCGGGGGCGAGCGGGGTGGCGTTGACGGCGACCGATTGGGTGAGTTTGAGACCACCGGCGTGGACGACGGGGCTGGTGGCTAGGTCGCGGATTTCCGGATCGGTGAGGGTGCCGCGGAAGAGGGCGACGTCGTCGATGGAGCCGTTGAAATCGCGACTGAGTACGGTGGGTTTGGCGGGGCCGCCGATGACGACAGGGCTGTCTTGTTTAAGCGCCCAGGTGATGTTGGATGCGGTGCCGACGGGCTGGCCGTCGAGGAAGAGGGTGACGTTGCCGGTGTTTTGCGAGGTGCGGTCGAAGCGGATGGAGGCATGTTGCCAGGTGTTGGATAGGACGCCGGTGGCGGTGAGGTTGATGTCCTGGACGTTGGAGGAATTGTAGTGTTGCAGGCGGAGCGTTTGTTTTTGCGACTCGCAGTAGAGTTGGAGTTCGTCGCCATAGCCGCCGAAGCCGTCGCCGGTGCCGATGCTGAGAAGGAAGTCATCGTCTGCGTAGTCGGCGCGATTGAACCAGGTGGAGAAGGTCCAACTGCCGTTGGAAAGGTGGGCGTTGGCCTGATAGAGTTGGCGGGAAATTTTGGCGGAGCCGACGTTGCTGCTGGTGAGGCGGAGCGACTTGGCGCTGTGGTTGGCGAGGGCTGCGGGGACGGAGGCATTGCCGAGGGCGGTGCCGGTGCCGAGGGTGGAAATGGCGGCGGGGCGGGCGTTGCCGGAGGTGTCCTTGGTGAGGTCGGCTTGTTCGAAATCGTAGTGCAGGACGAGGCGGGGATCGATGCCGACATCGGTGGCGGTGAACTCGAAACCGGAGCTGCCGGAGAACGCGGCGGCGGGAGTGAAGCGGGCGGTGTGGCCGTCGGGCAGGAGTTCGACATTGCCGCTGGCGTTGGCGGTGACTTGGTAGCGAAGTTTGTTCGACGGGGTTTGTGCGTCGGTGACGCGGGTTGTCAGGTCGATGTCGATCGGGGTGGTCCCTGAGGCGGTGACGGGGGTGGGCGCGACCGCGGTGGGGCGGTTGTTGGTGGTGATGGTCCAATCGTTGAAATTGTAGTGGAGACGGCGGTTTGCGCCCAAGAGGGTGAGGTTTCCGGTGGGTGGCTGGTGCATCCACGGGTTGCCGAGGGTGGGCCACTGGAGGTAATCGACGGTGTCGCCGTTGATGCTGCCGGGCTGGCCGTAGGTGAGGGCGAGGGTTTTGCCCTTGCGGTTGGTGTAGGTGAGGCGCGGGGCCGGGTCGTTGATGCCGGAGGTGTCGGTGGTGGTGGCGAGGATGTCGCTGCGGAAGGCGGCGAGGCGCGCGGCGGCGGTGGACTGCGGATATTCGGTGGGGGATGCGGTTTCCACGACGACGCCGAGCGGCGTGGTGGCGGGCACATCGAAGCCGGGGCTGCCGGTGTAGTTGCTGAAGGTTTTCGTTAGGTGGATCGAGACGAGGAGGTTGTTGTAGTGGAGGAAAATGCGGCCGGTGCTGCTGCTGTCGTCGGTGTAGGCGAGGTAGCCGTTGGGAAGGGCGCCTTTAACGTATTGGTTCGGGTAGGTGCCGTCGTTGCCGGTTTGGCCGCTGGGGGCTGGGATGTTATGGACGGCGATTAGGGTTTCCTCGGATTGGAGGGTGTCTTCGTAGATCGAGATGCCGCCGGTGGAGCCGCGGTAGGTGGTGGGGGATTTGATGGTGATGACCGAATCGCCGGAGGGCGCGTCGTCCCAGGCGATGCCCCAGCGCTCGCCTTGGTAGCCGTCCTGGATGTAGCGGGTGTCAAAGGTATTGACCTTGAGGCTGCCGTCGGGATTCAAGTCCACCTCCGCCTCGACCTGGCTCCACATGGCATATTTCGGAGTCATCCAGGTTTGTTTGAAGTAGGCGTTTTTCGCGCCGGAAACGTAGCGCTGGGCGACGCTGTAGCGGGTGTAAGGTGTGGATCGGTCGGTGGCGGCGGCGATGATTTCCTCGGGCAGCCCGGGGAAATCGGGCAGGGCGTATTGGGCGTGGAGGTTGAGGTTGAGCTTATCGACGGGATCGGGGCCGCCGAACTTGAGCCACCAGCCGAGGGCGGTGGTGCCGTTGTAGTCCTGCTGGGTCGGGGCGACGCGGCCGCGGGTGTTGGAGATGCAGGCGTAACCGTTGAGCCAGGACGGGGCGGTATCGGCGACCATCCAATCGAAGCCCATGCGGGCTTTCTGGCGGAGCAGTGGGTCCGGGGCGAAATTGGCGAGGGTGTGGAAGGGGCCGAGGTTGAAGGTGAGGTATTGGCCGGCGTTGTGTTCCTCGCTGTTATAACGGGGGAGATTGGTGAGGATGTGATCGATGAAGGTCTTGCCGCTGGGATCGCCGGTGCCGTTGGAGGCGTTGGAGTTGGCGGTGACGGGGCCGACGCCCCAGATTTCCGAAGCGAGGTAGCAGCCGGTAGCACCCATCAGTCGCTGGTTCGGGGTGGACCCGCCGTAGAGTTGTGCACCGACGTATTCGGCCTGATACTTGTCCTTGAGCGTTTGGGCGAAGGTGGTGTTGTAGCGGTACCAGGCATCCATGCCGGGCCAGAGCGAAAAGCCGGCGTTGGCCCCCTCGGCATCGGCATCGCCGACGGCGGCGCTGATGAAATTCATCCCGTTCGAAATGTCGCCGCGGGTGAGGCGGCCCTGACCATACCAGAAGCCGGTGCGGCCGATGCGGTTCGGGCCGCCGCCGGTTTGGCCGACGTTGGGGGTGTGGGTGTTGAGGTAATCGAGCAGGGTGTCGGCGCGCCCGGCAAAGGTCTCCTGCGCCAGAGATGGGATGGCGAGCAGTCCGAGGACGGCAAGGGTAAGGACGGTGAGTTTGGGTTTCATGGAGCGGTGATCCTGAGACGGGCGAAGCTTGTTCCATTCGCGCTTGTGGGAATGGTCGCCTTGAGGGTTTGCAAGGGGCCGTCGGCGACGATTGAGCCGGGGCCGAAGGCTATCCACTGGGAAATGGCCAGGGTATCGCTGTATTCGACCGTGAAACCATATCCTTCGTCGAACGCTGCCTTGCTGCGGCTGTAGGTGAATTCAAGGCTTGTGGCTGTTTTTGCGACTGCGATTCCGGCGCGGGTGGTGGCGTTGGGGTTTTGGCCGGTGGCGAACTCGATGAGGTTGCTTTCGCCGTCGTTGTTGGCATCGAAGGTGTCGGCGGCGCTGCCGGTGTTTTCGGTGGTGCCGAAGTAAAGCTGGCGCCATTGCCCGGCGGCGGAGAGAGGGGGAGGCGGACTGACATTGGTGAGAACGACGTCGTTGCCATCGCCGCCGGTGTAGGTGATCTGCCAATCATAGCCGCTGGCGGAGAAGGTGGCGGCCTCGGGTTTGCCGGTGAACGTGCCGCTGCCGGCTGTGGTGCCAGCGATGCTGAGGATGGTGAAGGATGCGCCGGATGGGACGTCTGGAGGAGCGATGATGTCGAGCTCTCCGGCGAGGGTGGCGGAGCCGCCGACGGTGAGTGTGTCGCCAGGGCGGACTTCGAAGCGGCCGGTGCTGTTGAGGACGAGTCCGCCGGTGGTGGCGGGCGTGCCTTGCGGGGAGAGAATGCCGGCGGTGACGGTGATGGCGCTGGCAAGATTTCCGCTGAGGATGAGCTTGCCAGCGCTGATGGTGGTGGTGCCGGTGTAGGTGTTGTCCGGATGGGAGAGGATCCAGGTGCCGGTGTCGGTTTTCTGCACGGTGAGGGCGCTGACGCCGTCAATCATCTGTCCGCTTGCCGTGTTGGCACCAGTGGA
>JBIHZT010000367.1:0-4632 GCA_044240265.1 Luteolibacter sp.
TGAGGGCGACGGCCAGCGGCACATTGCGGATGCGGAGCTCGCGAACGCGGAGGGTGCCGGGATCACTCGTGACGAGCGGGAGCGCGTCGCCGGCACCCGGCAGCACGCCGGCGTCGGCACCGCCAGCGGCGGGCGCCGCGGCACGTGGGCGACGAATGACGAAGTTGACACCCTTTCTGGCAGGATCGAGTTCGGTGGTGTCGAGCTCGGCGGCACGCAGACGGAGGAAGTCGATCGCTTCCTCGACCGTGGTGTCCTCGAAGTCAACCCGTGGGACGATGATGGTCTTGAGCTTTTCCGTGATGTAGGCGACTCCGGCGGTTTCCTTACCAGCGCCGAAAAGATCGTCGGCAATCACGGGGGCATCCGCCGGAACGGACATTTCCCAAGCGGCGTCCACCTGGCCGAGAAGTTCGGCGCGGGTGTGGTCGTAGGCGGCACGGTAGTAATCCGACTTGGCGGAGGCGACACGCTCAAGTCCGCGACGAGCGGCGGAGTTGTAGCCGTCGATGCGGAGCACGTTGTTATACTCGCGCTTGGCGTCGTCGTATTTACCGAGATTAAAGGCACCCTCAGCGGTGTAGAGGCCGCGGCGGACCTTATCGACATTCTGGGTGTGCTCGTAGGTCAGGGCCGGGTTGGTGCGGATCGGATCGTCGAGATAACCGAGTTCACGCTTGGCGTCGCCGTTGTTCGGATCCACCGCGATGACCCCTTCGAGAAGAGTGCGGGCCTCAGGGTATTTGCCGACCTTGCGATGCTGCATGGCGAGCGCCACGCAGGCGTCACTGTAATGTGCGGTGTAGGTCTGGCGGCGGTCGGAGACCATGGGAGCGGTCGGGAGGCGGTCCAGCGCCTGCTTGTATTTATCGACCGCTTTCTGATAGTCGCCCTTGGCGTAAGCTTCGCGACCTTCGTTCAAAAGCGCGTCGCCTTCCACGACGGCATCCTGGCGGCGGATCATTTCACGCTGAGCGAGTCCGCTCATGCCGTAGCCGCCCTCGCCGGCGGTTGCGACCGTGACGGTTACGGGCATGGACGACGCCACCGCCATCAACGCGAGGGCGGTGCGATTGGAACGATAAATTGGCGTTTTTTGCATGGTGAGCTGGAGTTTTCTGGCGATGTTTTAGAAGTTTGGAAAGCGATTTTTTCAGAGATCTCAGTCAGCCATTTGAGGCAAGCTGCCCTTGTTGATGGTGACGGTCTTTTTCTCACCGGCGGGGTCGGTGTATTCGACGACGATGGAGTCCGCGGTGACGGTTTTGGCGAGATAATCCTTCTTGCCGCTGTCCGGCGGAAGGGAGAAGGCGGTGTTCTCCTCGACCTTGAAATCCTTGCCGCCGAGGCCGATGGCTTCGAGTGAGAGAACGGCCGTGCGATCGTATTTCAGATGCTCGTTCATACGCTCCTCGGAGAGTGGGGAGGGAATTTCGTAAATCACGCCTTTTTTGTTAGGACGCTGGTCCTCGATGCGGACGATGGTGACATCCTTTTCGGTCTTGGTGGCTTTGTTCATTTCCTTGCGGACTTCGGAGCCGAGGAGTTTGAAGCGGTTCAGCATGGGAGCCTTGGCGAAGAACAACTCACCGGGAGCCACCATGTTGGCGGCGTCGTTTTTATTCGTCTGGCCCTTGGAATCGCGATAGTTGAAGGGGAATTTCCCTTCGCCGCCGTAGCCGGGGCGCAGCACCCAGGTGAGGCTCTCATCCTTCACATACATCAGCTTGGCGATGAGCGGAGGATAGGACTTGGCATTGTTCGGATCGGTCTTGGCATTGAACTCCTCAAGATTGGAGAAGCCGTCCTGGTCGGGATCCCGGCGGGGAGAATCGGCAAATCCCGGATCGAGGCGGTTATCCACCCACCAGCCGTTCGGAATCGGAGCGTGGAGCGCAGGGTCCTTCAAGAGGTCCAGTGACTTTTCCGGGGCCTCGCTGGAGATGAACAATGGAATGCCGGTGAAGAGATCCACCGGACGCTCGCCATCGAGCGCCTGAGTCCAAGCCCGGTCGCGCCTGAGCGAGGCCAGCGCCTGGGGAATGGCATCGGCGCCGCGGACGGCGGTGTTGTTGTTTCCACCTCCGGTGAGTGAAGGGGGAAAGTCTTGCTCGACGCTCCCGAACTTGGACCAGCCGAGGTAGGCGAGACCCAAGGCGACGGCAACGGCACCGCCGAGGGCGGCTTTTTCGTAATTCTTAGAGAACCAGGACATGGTTGGAAGATGGGCGGAAGTCAGGGTTTATGGGAGTTTCTTCGCGGGAAGAAACTGAAGTAGGTCGAGGCGAAGGAAAACCTGAACCTGCTCGTTGCCAAGAACTTGGGCGAGGATCCGGCTGCTGTCGGGAGCCTTGGGAGCGGGCGCGGCGGCAGGCGCGTCCGCGGCTGGAGCCTCATCGCCCGGCAGCACGAATCCGCCACCGAAGGGACTGCCGTCGGCAGCCGCTTTTTCGGCAGCGGGCTTGTCGAATTGGGCGTCCGCGGCGCGCGGCGGGTCCTTTTTGTCGTTGCTGACCCGCAGGGAGCGCACGACGACGAACTGGTCCTTGAGCCCGGCAATGTCGGACAAAAACTCACGGAGCGATTTTTCCGGGCCCGTGAAGGTGATCTCCAGCGGCAAAGCGCGCGTGGCGGCATTGGCGGGCGGGGTGTAATTCTGGTTCTCTTCTTCCGGCAGGGCCGGACGATGGAGGTTCTTCAGGGCGGTTGGCTTGGCCTTGGCCAGCGCCAGCATCAGCTTTTTGACCGACTCGAGTTGGTAGTCGAGCATGCCGGTGGTCTTCGCGGGAGCCAAAGCGGTTTTGTAACCCTCGAATCCGACAAAAAACGGCTCGGGAACGGTGACGCCGGCATCCTCGAAGGCCTTGCGCACCTCGGTGTTCGCAGCGAGCAGGTGGGTCGTGAACTCCTGGGGAGTGATGCTTTTGATTTCCTTGGGACGGTAGGGCTCAAAGGCGGTCTGGAGCGCCTCGACTGATTGGTGGTATTCGGCAAGCGCCTTGGTTTTCCCGTCGCGGTTGGCGATTTTCGGGTAGAGCGGAAGCCTCTCGAAACCGGCGGCCTCCCCGGCGGCAATGTCGAACTTCTCCTTGGCCTCGTCATAGCGCTTCGAGCCCTGCATACCGGCAAAGAGCAGCAACACCGCCCCAAGCAGCGTGCCTCCTCCGAGGGCCGCCATAAACTTGTTATCCTTGATCCAACTCATAATTCAAATGGCAATGTTCGTTGATAATTACTTGATCACCACCTCTTTAGCCAACGGCAGAGTGATTTCAAATGGCAGCCCGAGGTCTCCCGCCTTGCCTGCCACGGTGATTGCCAGAATCTGGTCGTCGCGAAGCGGGACTTCGGCACCTTTGGCATCCTTCACCTTGAAACGGAAACTGGTCGAGCGGTCGCGAAGGTTTTTCAACAGTTCGGAGACCACGTTCTGGCTCTTCGGCGTTTCCCGCCAGAAGCCCTTGATGCGGACGGCGTTGATGGTCGCGACAGCAGGACCACCGGGTTTTTTAGAATCGGCTTGCGATTCGATCTTCACATCCGCCAGTGAGGATGCGCCATAAGTCGTGTTCGGGAATTCCGCCTTCACGACGGACCTGCCGGTTGGATTCTTGGCGTCCGCCTTGCCGGGCGAGGCCTTTGAAGCATCGGCAAGGGGGTCATAACCGCTCAACGGGTCCAAATCCGTCAACCAGACGGCATCGCTCGCGAAGCCGCCGCGAAGCTCGGCGAGCAGGTCCATCCAATAAACATGGGCGGATTCCGCATCGGTGTAACCCGTGGCGATCTGGCGGAGCGCCTCCTCCTTTTTCAAAAGCTGGTCGATGTCGGCCTTGAGCGGCGCCAAGGTTTCCCGCGACTCCTCCATCGCGCGGGCCTCTTCCGTGGCCTTGGATGCGGCGAGATTCTGGAAGACCGCCCATGCGGCGACACCACCCAACAGGACGGCGGCAGCGGCGATGAGGAACGGCTTGCGACGGTCCGCAGCGCGGGATTGCTCGACGATGTTCGGAACCAGATCGATGTTGATGGCGGACTTGCCGATGCCACGCAGGCCAAGGCCGACGAGCTCACCCATCAGGTGGCCTTCACGCTGGATGACGGCGGGATCAACGCCTTTGCCGATGGTGACATTACGCACCGGATTGAAATACTCGACTGGAAGATTGAGCTTCTCTTGGAAAAACTCGAGGGTGTAGGGAAGATTGGCACCACCGCCTGCCAACAACACCCGCCGGGGGGCGCTGCCGCCATGCTGGCTGCGGTAATAGTTGGTGGTGCGGGCGATTTCCGCAGGAAGACGGGTCAGCGCGTTGCGAATGACCATGGCGAGCGCCGCCACGGCCTCGTCCAACTGCTCGGTGTGGCCGCCACCGAGGGCGACCAAGCCGTTGACGACTTTTTGATGTTCGGCATCGACGAAGGAGATCCCGTATTCCTTGGCGATCGCCGCAGTCACCGCGCCGCCGCCGATGGCGATGCTGCGGGTGAAGAAACGGCGTCCTTCGATGTAGAGGAGGTTGCTGGTCTTCGCACCGATGTCGATGAGGAGGATCGGCTCTTCCGGGTTGCCGTAGGTGGCGCGGAAGGCGTTGTAGATGGCCATGGGGGCGACATCGACTTCCGAGGTGC
>JBIHZT010000368.1:0-4618 GCA_044240265.1 Luteolibacter sp.
GGAGAGGTTCAGCGCTTGGGCAATCGACCGGTGAGGAACACTCAGATCGTGCAATCGCACCGTCATCAATCGGCGATGCAGGCGGGGTTGTGTCGTGGGATCATCAAGCTCTTACGCAATCGCCGCGCGATCCTCGTCGCTCAGTTCAAGTCTTATCATACCACGTATGTTATACATACATCCGATGTTATCAAGCTATATGCGCAAAATCCGAAAATATTACGCAGAGGAGTATAGTGTCAAAATTGGAACGCCTAGCGCGCAGGATGAAGCCGGAACAATGCTGGCACGTGGCTCTTTTGGTTGCGTCATGTCAGGCGTGCCAATGACATACGCCTATATCGACGATGAAGCCAATGCAGGTCGAATGGGAGAAAGGCTTATGGCTGTAGTAGCCGAAGGCGTTAGGTGCCGCGTATACCTCGACCCAACGCCCGAAATGGAGAAAACAGCTAGATCGGCTGAGCCAACTTGGAAACCTGACGCCCCGTGTCGTGGCACATTCGCCTCAAATGCGCAGGGTCGCATCTACGGGTTCAAGGTTTTTGGCGATTATTTCACGGCGCGCCAATTAGTCGCCTTGACCACTTTTAGTGACCTTGTAATTAGAGTGAGGGATCACATCCGACAAGAGGCATTAAAAGCAGGAGATGAAGACGATGCCGTTGGACTTGATGCTGGAGGTAATGGCGTGACGGCTTATGCGGAAGCCGTTAGTGTCTTTCTTGCTTTTGCGTTAGACAAGATGACTGATATTGGCAACAGGTTGGTTCGGTGGGAACCGATAGCTCAGTGCCCCCGCCAGCTTTTTGGAAGGCAGGCGATTCCTATGGTGTGGGACTTTGCTGAAGCAAATCCGCTGGGAAATTCATCCGGGTCATGGTCGATTTTTATCGACGGTTTACACAAAGCTGCTGCCAAAGTTTTCGAGCAAACTCAACCTTGGTTTCTCGGCCACGCGCTTCAAGCAGATGCGCAGACCCAGAGTGTGACACGGGGGAAATTCGTTTCCTGCGATCCGCCATATTACGGGAACATTGCCTACGCTGATCTTTCGGATTTCTTCTACGTTTGGCTGCGCCGAGCACTACGTCCAGTCTTTCCAAATCTACTCGCTACGATTTCTGTTCCGAAGGCGGAAGAGCTAATCGCTGCACCACATCGCCACGGAGGATGGGAGCAGGCCGAAGGGTTCTTTCTTGATGGCATGACTTCCGCAATGCGGAGTCTTGCAAATCAATCCCATCCCGAAGCACCGATCACGATTTATTACGCTTTCAAACAGTCAGAGACAAATAGCGACTCAGGCACTGTTTCTACTGGTTGGGTGACGTTCCTCGAGGCGGTTCATCGTGCACAACTTCAACTTAGCGGAACATGGCCGTTACGCACAGAGAATGCGTCTCGCATGGTTGGCCAAGGCGCAAATGCTCTCGCATCCAGCATCGTCCTCGTCTGCCGCAAACGCCCCGCCGACGCTCCCTCGATTTCCCGCCGGGAGTTCATCCGCGAGTTGAACTGCGTGCTGCCCGAGGCGCTCGACGAGATGACCAAAGGTTCCGGCGACGAGCGTTCGCCCGTGGCCCCGGTGGACCTTTCGCAGGCCATCATCGGGCCGGGCATGGCGGTCTTTTCCAAATACGCCGCTGTGCTGGAGGCCGACGGTTCGCCCATGAGCGTGCGCACCGCCCTCCAGCTCATCAACCGCTTCCTCGCCGAGGATGATTTCGACGCCGACACCCAGTTCTGCCTGCACTGGTTCGAGCAACACGGCTGGACGGAAGGAGCGTTTGGTGAAGCCCTCGTGCTGGCGCAGTCCAAAGGCACCAGCCCAGACGCCATGAAGGAAGCCGGAGTGCTGCAAAGCGGCAGCGGCAAAGTGCGGCTGCTCAAGTGGGCCGAGTATCCCACCGACTGGGACCCGCGCACCGACACTCGCACACCCGTCTGGGAAGCCCTGCACCAGCTCATCCGCGCCTTACGCCAAGGCGGCGAATCCGCCTCTGGCGCGCTGCTCGCCGCACTCGGTGGAAAAGCCGAAGCCGTGCGCCAGCTCGCCTACCGCCTCTATACCCTCTGCGAACGCCTTGGCCAAGCCGAAGACGCCCGCGCCTATAACGAACTGATCACCAGCTGGACCGGCATTGAGACGGCGGCCGCTGCAACTTCTTCGCCTCCCCCTGCACAGGGAGAACTCAGGTTTGACGCCTAAATCCCGCATGAAACCTCAGACTTATCTGGATAATTCTTCAGGGCTTGACTTTATGCCTCTCGGGATTCCCGAATTACTCTTTAAAGCGTGGTTGAGCCACGGCCCCGGCAGTGATGAAGATTTGGCTTTTTATGTGGGACCCAATGCCGCAAACACTCACGACGTGCTGTGGTTGGAAAGCGACTACTCAGAAGGTATCGCAGCCATTGCGTGGGTGCCGCAGGGGACTTTTTCAAAGGAGGAGTTGAATCGGATTTTGCTCACGACCTACTGGCAACGAGAAAAAGAAGAAACCGAGTCGGAGGAGCCAAATTTCACAGAGGTTTTAAAAACGCGGGGCGCTGCTTTATCACCGAAACAAGTCAACGAGCTGGCCAAGCAAATCTGGTCTTAATTTTAACACGTATATTATATGAGCCTGAGCCCTTGGAGAGAGATCATTGTACCGCATCCAGATGTGCTGAATGGCACATTTCAGCAATCGGAGTTCGCAGCCGACATCACGGCCGTGCGGACCGGGAGAGCGACCTTGGAATACGGTGATGCGAAGGCGTTTTACGATCGAACCTTTATCACTGAAGGCATGGGGCGGCTACTCAGTCAAGTAGCGCAGCGCCTCAATGGCAAGGGAGGTGAACCGGTCATCCAACTGCAAACGGCTTTCGGCGGCGGTAAAACCCACACCATGCTGGCCGTGTATCATTTGGCCTCGCGCCAGTGTCCGCTCGGAGACCTCATGGGTATACCAGCGTTGCTGGATCAGATTGGACTGCTGGATGTACCCTCCGCCCGCATTGCCGTGCTGGACGGAACCGCCCATGCGCCGGGACAACCCTGGAAGAATGAGCAACAAGCGATCCGGACGCTCTGGGGTGAGCTGGCATGGCAACTCGGCAAGGCGGACGGGTATGCCATGGTGAAAGGGGCGGATGAAAACGGCACCTCGCCAGGCAAAGAGGTGCTTGTCGAACTCCTCACCCGCTTTGCTCCCTGTGTCGTGTTGATCGACGAATTGGTCGTCTATATACGTCAGTTTGTGGAGAGCCAAGCCTTGAGCGGTGGCACCTACGACAGCAATCTGAGTTTTATTCAATCGCTGACCGAAGCGGCCAAACTCGTCCCCAATACCGTCGTGCTGGCGTCATTGCCTGAATCAGAGAATCAAGCAGGTGGTCAGCGCGGTGTTTCCGCGCTTAAGGCCTTGGAAGGGATCTTCAATCGAGTGCAGGCGCTCTGGAAGACGGTAGCCCCTGAGGAGGCCTTTGAGATCGTCCGACGCCGTCTCTTCGAGCCAATCAAAGATGCCAAATCCCGCGATCAAGTGTGCCGGGCTTTTGCCGACGCCTACGTGGCCGAAGGCGCCAAAGTACCGCAGGAAACACAGGAGTCGCGTTACTACGACCGAATGCTCCAGAGCTACCCGATCCATCCGGAAGTCTTCGCTCAGCTTTACGAGGAGTGGACAACCATCGACGGATTTCAGCGAACCCGTGGCGTGCTCAAGCTAATGGCGAAGGTGATCTACCGCCTGTGGCAAGACGACAACAAAGATCTCATGATTTTGCCTGGCAGCCTACCGCTCTACGACGGCAGTGCTCGCAATGAGCTCATCTATTACCTCGGGCCAGGATGGGATCCGGTCATGGATCGCGACATCGACGGCGCAGGGGCCGAGACGACCCTGCTGGAATCCAAAGAAACGCGCTTTGGTACCGTGCAAGCCGCCCGCCGTGTGGCTCGGACCATCTTCTTAAGCAGCGCCCCGTCTTCGGTGAACATCAAAGCGGGCACCCGCGGGATCGAACGAGCGCGGGTGCTGTTGGGATGCCTCCAGCCCGGCCAAACTTCATCGCTCTACTCCGATGCACTCAATCGATTGGCCGACCATCTCCAATACCTGAGTTGTTCAGGGGACAAGACTCAAGATGGGACGCGTTACTGGTTTGATACCCGCGCCAATCTGCGGCGCGAGATGGAGGAGCGCAAAAAACGCTTCGAGGACAAAAACGAAATCCGCGGACGGATGGCCGATCTCATCAAAAGACTCACCTCCGGGGGGAGTTTCTTTAGGGGGGTCCACATCTTCACCCCGCACAATGATGTGCCTGATGATGAGGCACTTCGACTTGTCGTACTGCCACCGGAGCAGTTTTATTCCCGCGAGGAAGCACGCCTCGCCAACGAAGGTGTACTTGAATTCGTGCGCAACAATGGTGCTAAGCCGCGGTATCGCGGCAATCGACTGCTTTTCCTCGCACCCGATCACGGGGCCTTGACCCGCCTGCGAGACTGTATTCGCGTCGCTTTGGCCTGGAGCTCGATCGTCGAAGACGTGGCTGCCATGCGGCTGGTGCTGGACAATCTCCAAGCGGATCAGGCAAAGAAAGAACTCAAAGCAGCCGAAGA
>JBIHZT010000369.1:0-4613 GCA_044240265.1 Luteolibacter sp.
GAGAATCCGCTTCAAGGTCTCCGGCTCCTGATAGGCGACGAGTCGTTGCAGGAATGGATCCTTGGACGCCAGCAGGACGCTGCGGGCGATCAGGATGGCCGTGTCGCTGGGCGAGTGGTCGCGCACGCCGGTGGGTTGTCGGTCAGAACGGCTTGGCCAGACCCAGCCATGCGGCGGTCGCCGCTGCTGCCAGGCAGAGAACCAACACCACCGAACTCGGCAGGACCTTGCGCTTGGCCAAGGCCGGAGCCGCGCCGATGAACAGCCATAGGCCGAGTTTGATCATCCACCAGTATTGGCCCATCGGCGGCTTCTTCAGCATGGCGAAGCCGATCAGCAGGATGAGAACCAGGGAAACGCCATGGAGAATGGAAGCGCCCTTTTTCCCGGATCCGCCGAGTAGGGTGGCTCCTAGCGAGGTGAAAAGGCCGAGCGCGCCGGCGATGTGCAGTGTTTTGAGGAGAAGCGGGTCCATGGTCGATTCGAAGTGCCGGAGTCTCGCCGCATTCGTTGTGGAATCAAGGCTGTTCCTTGATTTGGAAACAGGTCGGGATCAGAGCCCGTAGATCCGCACGGCGTTGTCGTGAAGGATTGCGTCGGATTCGTCGGGTGAAAGTTCGCTGACAAATCCGCGGACCATGTCGGCCCAGGCTTGATAGGAATCGATTCGCAACAGGCACACCGGCCAGTCGGTGCCGAACAGCAGCCGGTCCGGGCCGAAAAGGGCGAGGGTTTCTTCGAAATAGGCGCGTAGCGTGGGTTCGTCGATTTCCGGGTCTAGCACCTCAGTGACCATGCCGGAGATTTTCACGCCGAGGAGGTTGTCGCGTTTCGCGAGTTCGGTCGTGCCGGCCTTCCAGGCGGGATCGATCTTGCCGTTGCGGATTTCCGGCTTGGCGAGGTGATCGACGATGATGCCGAGATCCGGTTGGCGGTCGACGAGCTGGAGGGCGACGGGAAGTTGCCGTTGGAACAATAACAGGTCGTAGCGGAGATCGAGGTCGGGAAGCAAAGCCAGCCCGCGGTGGAAATCGTCGCGCAGGAAATAGCTGTCCGGTTCGCCCTGGAGGACGTGGCGGACGCCTTTGAACTTCGGATGCGCGGCGAGGCGGGACAGGTCGTTCTCCACTGCGGTATTGATCAACGACACCCAGCCGACGACACCGGCGATGATTTCGGATTGATCCGCTAGAGAGATTAGCCAGTCGGATTCTGCCAGAGTCTGGCGCGCCTGCACCACCACCGTGCCATCCACCCCGGCGGCGGAGGCGGCGGCGTTCAGTTGGTCCAGGAGCTGGTCCTGGGCCAGCGGGGATCCCGGCGGAATCCAGTCGTATTCCGCGGCGGTGTAGTTCCAAAGGTGGTGGTGGGAATCGATCATGGGAATAAGGAGCTACGACACTCTTGTCGTAGGCCAATGTGAAGCGAAATGAAACGCGCTGGAGCACTTCGCTTTAACCCCTCATTGGCCAGGCGGACAGGAGTGTCCACCCTCCTTACAGGAACAGTAGTTTCATGTGGCGGTCCAGCAGGTTGCCGGTGACGTTCTTGGCGACGACTTCCGAGTTGTCCTTGAGCGCCTGGATGTAGGTGTCACCGAGTTGCGCGGCAATCTTGAATCCGACGTGAAGGAGTTGGCGGAGGTCCGCGTTGTAGCCGGGGTTCGTCGGGATGTGGCGCAGCGCGTCGGTAAATTGCGTGCTGGTCCAGCCGTTGACTTCCTCGGCGGACGGAAGGTTGGAGTCCTTGATGTCGATGACAGTGGCGTAGGGCTCGCAGAGCGCTTCCTTCTTCTCCAGCGCCTTCGCATAGATCTTTTTGGCGAGCGCGAGTCCTTCACCGCCGGCTTCCGCGAGGCCGACGATTTCTTCCAGCCAGTTCGTCCCGGCGGTCTTGATGTGGAGACCGGCGCCGGTGCGCTGGATGGCTTTTTTGATATACGGATAGATCGAAAACTTGTCGGAACCGGAGTGGACCGAAAGTTTCAGCGCGGGAGGCAGGCCGTAGGTTTTGATGGCGTGCGCGATGACGGCGAGGTCGTCGTTGAACTCCTTTTCAAATTGCAGCGGATCGCCGACGTAATCGACGCCCTTGTTGAAACGACCGGTGAACTTCGGCGCGATCGTCTGGATCGGGATTCCCTGGTCGGCGATGGCAGCGAGGATGACGAGCAGCTCCGGCGGCGTTTGCGGGCTGTCGGTTTCGTCCATGGAAACCTCGGTGACGAAATTGTCCACGCCGCCCTTGGCAGCGACGATGTGTTGATAGATGGCGGCGGCCTTCTGGGTGGCCTTGAGGAACTGGTTCGCCGTTTTCTCGACGTCCGTGCGGGTGATTTCGAACGGTTCGGAAATGCCTTCGATGGCGACGGTGCCGATGAGTTCGGGATGTTTGGCAATGAAAGCCTCCACATCCGCTGGATCGGCGGCTTCACCGATGTCGTCGGCGACGTCGAGGGTGAAGAAATCGCAGGGCGCGACGAAGCGGTCCACGGTGGAGAGGTTGATGTGGTCGGCGTCCAATAGATATTCGCCGGTCCACCCGAGATCGGCCACTGCTTTGTCAGCGGCCTCGCGGGTCTGGATGGGCTCGGAGCCGATGATGTTGTGCTCGCGGTTCGACTTGTTCCAAACCGGGGTGATGTCGATGCCGAGTTTCTTGGCCTCGATGAAGGCGGCGAGTTGGGCATGGGCTTCGTTGGCGAAGCGATCGCCGACGCCGAACGTGTATTTAGGGCAGGTTTTCATATGAGTAATGGAGAGGTGGATTTTTCAACCACAGATGAACAGGATAGACACAGATGGGACGAGGTGAAGAAGGTCAATCGGGTTAATTTTGAACCAACCTGATCTACTACGAATTTGTTTTCTTATCCTTTCTTCCGTCTGTGGTTGGATTTCTTATCGAATTTCAATAATGGCTTTGATCGCGCCGAGCGCGGGATCGGTGAATTTTTCAAACTCGGATGGAACTTCGGAGAACTCGATGCGGTGGGTGATCCACAGGTCGGTGTTGATTTTCCCCTCGCGGATCAACTGGATGATGTTGTCGAAATCCTCCGGCATCGCGTTGCGCGATGCAAGCAGCGTGATTTCGCGGCGATGGAAAACCGCGGCGTGCGGGAAGGTGAGGTCCGAGGTGGTGATGCCGACGTAAACGACGCGGCTGGTGAAGGCGGCGTAGTTGAAACAGGTGGACATCGACTTGGGGCTGCCGGTCGCGTCGATGACGACATCGGCGAGTTGGCCGCCGGTGATTTTTTCCAACTCCGCGAGATGCGAATCATCCGGCTGGAACCGGATGGCGTGTTGGATGCCGAGGTTCTTCTGGCAGAAATCGAGGCGGCTCTGGACCATGTCCATGACGATGGTTTTTACATCCATCAGCTTGAGGAATTCCAAACAGGCAAGTCCGATGGGACCGGCGCCGATGACCAGCACGGTCTCGCCAGGCTGGGGATTCCCGCGCTGCACTGCGTGGTATCCGATGGCAAGCGTCTCGACAAGCGCGAGCTGGTCGTAGGATAGATCGTTGCCCGGATGCAGCTTGCGGGCGGGCACGGCGAAGACGCCCTTGCGCAGGCCGCCGTTGTTATGGACGCCGATGACCTGCACGCCGGGGCAGCAGTTCTGCGCGCCTTTTTTCGAAGTCTGGGACGCCGGATCGTTGACGTAAGGCTCTAACGAGCACTTGTCGCCTGGCTTCACGTTCGTCACGTCGTCAGCGACGGCGACGACTTCCAAACCAAGTTCATGGCCGGGCGTGCGCGGATAGGCGAAGAACGGAAATTTTCCGAGATAACAGGAAAGATCGGTGCCGCAGATGCCCATGCGGTGGGTGCGCACGAGCGCCTCGCCGGGGCCGGGAGCTGTGGGTTCTGGCAGATCGATGATCGCGATCTCCTTGGGCGCGGTGAATTGGATCGCTTGCATCAGTTGTTTTCGGAAAGGCCTTCGAGGTGGCCGAGGTTTTTGACAGGGGCGAAGATGGCTTGCACATCGGCGAGCAGCTCGCGGTCGATCGGCATTTCCAACCACTCGGCCCACTTGCGGATGTTAGCGGGGTTCGCGGAACCGGCGACGGTGGTGGCCAGGCCGGGATGCTCGCAGGAAAACTGGAGCGCGAGCTGGGCGATATCGACGCCGCGGTCGGCGCAGAGTTTCGCGGCGGCGCGGGCGGCGGCTTTGACTTCCTCGGGCTCCTTGAGCCACTCGGGCAGCGGCGCGTTGGTGAGGAGTCTGGCGGAGAACGGCCCGGCGTTCATCGCGCCGATGTTTTTCGCGGCGAGGCGTGGCAGCAAATCGTCCACGTAGGAGGTGTTTTGCAGCGTGTAGCGGTTGTAGGACAGCACGCAGTCGATGACGTCTTCCACGTGGTCGAGCACGGTGTTAAAAGTCTTGAGCGGATAGCAGGAAAATCCAACAGCGCGGACTTTTCCCTGCTCCTTGAGCTTCAAAACGGCGGGAATAGTCTCCTCCCAAATCTGTTGGAGCGGCACGAACTCGACGTCATGCAGCAGGATCACATCGAGGTAATCGGTGCCCATGCGGTGCATCGAGACGTGCACGGATTCCTCCACGCGCTTGGCGGAGAAATCGAAGTGCGTGTTCGAG
>JBIHZT010000370.1:0-4610 GCA_044240265.1 Luteolibacter sp.
GCGGTTCCAGATGCGGGCCGACTTTGTGAAGGCGCAGGCATTCGGCTCCGGGCACATAAACGACACTTACTGCGCGTGGTATGACCAGGCCGGCGTCCGCATCCGTTACATCCACCAGCGGATCAACCCCCATGTCTTCAAGAATCCCGTCCAAGTGATGGAAAACGTCGCCCGCGTGACGAGTCACGCACTGGCGCGACTGCTCGCCGAGGGCCACCCGGAAGCCCACCGCCGCACACTCACCTGCGTTCCCGCGCTGGATGGCAGGCCTTACGCCTTCGATGCGGATGGTAGTCTCTGGCGCACCTACCCGTTCATCGAACGCGCCCGCGGCTACGATGAGATCGAGTGTGACGAGCAGGCCTATCAGGCGGCGAGGGCGTTCGGCGGGTTTCAGAAGCTTACCGCCGACCTGAGCGGCGGACGGCTGCATGAGACGATCCCGGATTTCCACCACACTCCCAAACGACTCGAAGCACTCGAAGCGGCGATCCAAAACAACACCGCCGGTCGCGCCGACAGCGTGCAAACCGAAATTGCTTTCGCCCGCGCTCGCGCCGCGGATTGCCCGCGCATCACCGACCTGCTTGCCACTGGTGAGATCCCCGAGCGCGTCACCCACAACGACACCAAGCTCAACAATGTCCTGCTCGACGAGACCACCGCGGAGGGCATCTGTGTGATCGATCTCGACACCACCATGCCCGGTTCCGCGCTCTATGACTTCGGCGACATGGTCCGCACCGCCGCGCCGACGACACGCGAGGACGATGCGGATTCAAACCGGATCGGCGTGCGGTTGGATCGCTTTGAAGCGCTGGTGAAAGGCTACCTGTCCGCAGCCACTTTTCTCAATGAGGCCGAGTTCGCCCACCTCGCCTTTTCCGGCAAGCTCATCACCCTCGAGTGCGGGATCCGGTTCCTGACCGACTACCTTGACGGTGACACCTATTTCAAAACCAGCCGCCCGCACCACAACCTCGACCGCTGCCGCAACCAGTTTGCCTTTGTCGCCGCACTGGAGGACAACATGTCGGCCATGGAGGACATCGTGGCCCGCGCGCGGGCCTGAGTGACCTCCAGTCGCGACCGGCGGCGGCAGGATATGCGCAGCGGTTCTGCGTTGGTGCGTAGCGGGTCGGCTCGCCCGATCCTAGTGTCCAGGCACAATGGACAAGCGCCCGTCGCCACCCAAAGCTGATCCCTTCGCAGAAAGACCTTTCCTCGTTTTCTGGGAACTGACCCGCGCCTGTGCCCTCGCTTGCAGCCATTGCCGAGCCACCGCCCAACACCGCCGCGACCCGTCCGAACTCACGACGCGCGAAGCCTACGACCTCGTCGACGAACTCGCGGACCTCGCCCCGCCGATGCTCATCCTCACCGGCGGCGACCCGATGATGCGGCCCGACGTGCTGGAAATCGCCGCCCGCGCGTCCGCCACCGGCATCCGCGTCGGCCTCAGTCCCTCCGCCACCGCGCGGCTGGTGAACTATGATTTCGACAAAATCCGCGCCGCCGGCATCGATCGGATGTCGCTGAGTCTCGATGGCGCAACCCGCGAAACCCACGACAGCTTCCGCGGCGTCGCCGGCACCTTCGACCGCACCGTGAAAGCCATCGAACTGGCGCGGGCGGCCGGCATCACTCTCCAGATCAACACCACCCTCACCCGCTCGAATCTCCACGAGTTCCACGCCTTCCGCGACCTGATGTTCGAGTGGAAACCGGAAATGTGGAGTGTCTTCATCCTCGTGCCCACCGGGCGCGCCGGTGCCGACGAAGTGCCGGATCCGCATGATTTGGAAACCGTTTTCGAGGAATTGGCCGATCTCGTCGGCCAAGCACCGTTCGCCATCAAGACCACCGAGGGCCACCACTTCCGCCGGGTGCTCGCCCAGCGCGGCAAAGGCGGTCCCGGCGGACGGCCCGGCATGCGCTCGCCGCTCGGCATCCGCGACGGCCGCGGCGTGATGTTCATCTCCCACACCGGCGACGTCAGCCCCAGCGGATTCCTCCCGGAAATCTGCGGGAACGTCCGCAACCGCAGCCCCAAGTCGATCTACCAGGACCACCCGCTGTTCATCTCCCTGCGCGATTCCGACGCGCTCGGCGGCAAGTGCGGACTCTGCGAGTTCCGCACCATCTGCGGCGGCTCCCGCTCCCGCGCCTACGGTCTCACCGGCGACCCCTTCGCCGAGGATTCCGCCTGTTCCTATCAACCTCTCGCTCTCAGCAAATAACCATCTATCAACATGATCAACCTCACCCGCCTCTGGACCGGTCACGAACAACCCGCCGACGGACTCCGCTACGGCCACGGCCACCAGCCCGCCGCCACCGCCCGCGGACGCCGCCCCATCGTCGTCTGGAACATCACGCGCACCTGCAATCTGCGCTGCGTCCATTGTTATTCCGACTCCATGGCCGCCCGCTATCCCGGCGAGCTCGACTGGGACCAAATGCAGTCCGTCGTCAGGGACCTCGCCGCCTATCAAATCCCCTCGCTACTTCTCTCCGGCGGCGAGCCGCTCATCCATCCGCGCTTTTTCGATCTCGTCGATCTCGCGACCGAGGCCGGATTGAAACTCACCATTTCCACCAACGGCACCCTGATCACCCCGGAAAAGGCCGCGCTGCTGAAGGCGGCGAATGTCGCCTACGTCGGCATCTCGCTCGATGGCATCGGCGAAATCCACGACCAGTTCCGCGGCAAGGAAGGCGCGTTCAAGGCCGCCGTGGATGGCTTCCGCTACTGCAATGAAGTGGACCAGAAAACCGGCCTGCGCATGACGCTCACCCGCCACACCGTTTCCAACATCGAGCGCATCCTCGACTTCATCGAGGAGCAGGAAATCCAGCGCGTCTGTTTCTATCACCTCGTTCCCTCGGGCCGTGGCAGCGAGCTCCAAATCCTGCGTCCGGAGGAATCCCGCCATGCGCTCGACACCCTCATCGCCCGCGTCGAGCAATGGCACCGCGCCGGCATCCACCGCGAGCTGCTCACCGTGACCCAGCCTGCCGACGGTCCCTATCTGCTCCTGCGCATGGAGCGCGAAAACCACCCGCACCTGGATGCCGCCCGCAAACTGCTAGGCTGGAATGGCGGCGGCGCGAACAGCTCCGGCCGCGGCATCGCGAACATCGACACGCAGGGCAACGTCCATCCGGACCAGTTCTGGCAGGACATCGATCTCGGCAACGTCAAACAAACGCCATTCTCCACCATCTGGGAGGGCAAATACGCGCCTTCCGCCGGCAAGCTGGAGGAGATCCGCTCCGTCGGCCTGCTCAGCAACGAACAGCGCCAGGCGAAAATCCAAGGCCCGTGCGGCGACTGCCGCTGGTTCGCTCTCTGCGGCGGCGGTTTCCGCACCCGTGCGGGAGCGGTGAACGGCCACATGTGGGGATCGGACCCCGGTTGCTACCTGAGCGAAAGCGAGACCTCACTGGAACAACTGATGGCGGTTTGATTCGCCGTGAAGTTGAAATCAAAAAGGCCCGCATCGCTGCGGGCCTTTTGAAAATAGTCTGACCGATCCATCAGCCGCCGATGTCGGTGCGGCCGGAGAGTTGGGCCCCTTCCTCCATCGAGAAAACCTTGGATTTGATGTCGCCGTTGATCTTAGACTTGTCCTTCAGCTCGCAGCGCTCGGAGGTGATCTTGCCTTCCACCTTGCCGTAAACCTTGACTTCACCGGCGGTAACGTCGCCCTTGATCATGGCGTTCTCGCCGATGGTGACGCGGCCCTTGTCCGAAGAAATTTCCCCCTCGATTTTTCCATCGATGATCATGTCGTTGGAGAAGCGGATGGAACCGATGATTTCGATTCCACTGGAGAGCACGTTTGTCGGGTTGGCCATGCCAGGAAGTGAACAAAGGCCCGGCGGGTTGGCAATAAGATTTGCTGACCGAGCGAGGCGGACTTTGGGCTTATTGCAAGCCTTTGAGGATCTGGCGGCGGACTTCGACAATGTCGATCTCGCCGGTATGACGCCAGAGAATCGCGCCGCCGGGGGCCACGAGCAGGGTGTGGGGCAGGGCTCCGGACCACTCGGGATCAACGGCTTGGGCCATCGCGTCGGGATTTCCGCCGGTCCAGTGGTAGTTGTTCGAGCCACGGCCGTCTTCCTTCATGGATTTGGCGACCGGGTCGGGCAGGGCAGCGTGGCGGGATTCCAAAAATTTCAGGACCGCCGGCCGTTGTTCAACCGGATCCAAACTGATGGAAATGAACTCGACCGGTCGGTTCTGAAACCGGCGGCCGGTATCGACGAGTTCGGGAAATTCCTTCACGCACGGACCGCAGGTGGTGGACCAGAAATTGATGAGGCGGAGTTTTCCGGAGCCGTTGGCGCGGAGTTTTTTCGAGAGTTCCTCGTTCAGATCCTCCACGGTGACCGGGCGCTTTTCCCAAGCCGCCTGGTCGGCGGCGACCCTGTCGGTTTTGAAGAGCCACTTCGTCGAGCAACCGAACGAGCGGGTGACCGGTTCGTTCACGTCGTTACCGGCGAGCAAGGCGTCGATGGCGTCGCGCAACAAGCTCTTGTCCACCGCCCCGGAGTTCCGCGCACCGTCGTCCATGCGTCCGGTATAGCGCAGCTTGCGTGCG
>JBIHZT010000372.1:0-4609 GCA_044240265.1 Luteolibacter sp.
TGCGGCCCGACCAAGCCGCCCGCCATGCAACCTCAATACCTCGACGCGCCGCCCGCCAACTTTCCGGTGGTGACCGGCGAGGCGGGACCGGACGACGTCGGGCGCTTCCTCGCGGGCAAGCCGGTGCGGCGGGGTGCCGTTCTATCCCGCCTCCAGCAGACGGTGGAGTATCAGGAGCACCAGCGGGAAATGGGCAGGATCTGGCGGAACCAGGTCGGCCGGCGGATCAACCTGATGGAGTCGTGGTCGAACGCGGAGGTGGCTCCGGGGGTCGGCGAAGGTGGCACGGTTTACTATCCCTTCGGCGGTCCCGATCTGCTGCATGTGAGTGCGATGTTCCAACAGGCGCGGACCTACGCGCTGATGGGGCTGGAGCCGGTGGGCGAGGTGCCGCCGCTGGAAGCGATGCAGCCGGGCGAGGTGCTGGGGGCGCTGGAGGCTTTCCGCCAGTCGGTGAAGACGCAATTGTTAGTCGGCTACTTTGTGACCAAGGACATGCGGTCGGATCTGGAACGCAGCGCTCTGCGCGGGGTGACGCCGATCCTGCTGAGCACCGTGGCGCTGCTGGGCGGCGAGGTGGAGTCGGTGGGTGGGCTATCCGCCGGTGGGAATCCCGGGGTGGAAATGCAGTATTATGACGCCGGGGGCATGCGCCACACCGCTTACTATGTGGCGGGGGATCTTTCCAACAGCGGATTCAAGGGCGGCTATCGCAACTGGGTGGCCGGGCTGGGTGGCAAGGTGACTTATTTCAAAGCGGCGTCCTATCTGATGTATAACGACAGTTTCTCGCAGGCCCGCGAGTTTTTCCTCTCGCAGTCGCGCGCGGTGCTGCAAGACGACTCGGGAATTCCGTTCCGTTACTTCGCGCCGGGGAGCTGGTCGTTCCGGTTTTTTGGAAATTATGAGAGTCCCATCGCGCTGTTTGCGGAGCACCGGCAGGAGGACCTTGTGCAGGCGTATGCTTCGAATCCCGCCAGCCCGTTAGGTTTCGGCTCCGGTTACCACGCGAATTACACGGACGCGAATTTGCTGCTGGCGATCAAGCGCTGATCGCCCGCAGGAACGCGCCGTCGTTCCAACTGGCGGAGCGGCCGAGCCGGGCGACCACCAGATCGTGCGACGGCAGGACATAGACGCGCTTGCCGCCGGAGCCGACCATCGCGAGCCAGCCCGGATCGAGGTCGTGGCCGAGGCAGGCGAGTTGCCAAAACGACGGCGGGCGGACGGCGTCGATGTTGCGCTCCGGCTCGATGGAAAACGCGCCGGCCTTGGCGGCGTTGCGGTTCCACCAGATGCCGGTGGCCACCATCGGATTCGCTGCGCGGGGCGCGGCGAGATCGCGGAAAATGCCGGCGTCCAGCCCGGCGGTGTCGTTTCCCGCGGCGAGTTTCGCGACGACTTGTCCGAGCCGGCCGAGGTCCCGCACGCTGAACTGCGCGCCGGTGGAGAGATAGAAATTTCCCGCCAGGTCCTTGCGCCAGTCCGGGCTGGAGATGTCGATGCGGCCCATGATTTCGCGTAGAAATGCTTCTGTCGTGGACCCGCGTTCGCGCAGTCGCCGCCGCAGGACTTCCGCGAGGATTTCATCCGATGCCGGGCCGTAGCGAAACCGCTCGCCCGGCGGATCGACGAGCGGCAGGGCGATGGCGGCCCGGCCTTTGTCCGCGATGGTTCCGCGGTAGAGCGCGGCCACGCCGGAGGAGAAACCGGCGGTTTGATTGACCAGCATGCGGACGGTGACGCGGTTTTTCCCGGAGTCCGCGCGCCATTCCGGGATGATGTTGCCGAGTGGTCGGTCCAGGTCGATCCAGCCCTCGCCCGCTGCGCGGACCACGGCGAGAGCGGCGAGGGATTTGGTGATGCTGAGCGACGGCATCCGCCGACCCGGACCCTGGCCGGCGATCCATTTACCGTTTTTCCAAATCCCGTAGCCATCCCCTGCGAGACGTCCCGCAGCGGCGGGATTGATGCCCACGCCGCCTGACGGAGAGGCGCAACCCGCCAGCATCGCGGCCCATCCCGCGCGGCTTGCAAGAGTCAGCCAAGTGCGACGTTTCATCTTTGAAAACCATACCGCATCAACGGCGAGTGGACAACCGGGATGAATGGCTGAATCCGTTTGAAATTACTTTGGAGGCTTGTTGGATCGGTTCTTCGCCAACGCCCAGCCGGCGAAGAGTGGACTGAGGAGGAGCGCGGCGGCGATGACCCATGTGCGCAAAGGGACTGGCTCGTCCTTGATTGTGGTAGGGGGATCTTCCGCAGCGAATACGGATGAGGTGAGGAAAAGCAGGATGAGGAGTTTTTTCATGGATTTTACTGGGCTTGGCGGTGGGAAGCCGCCGCCACGTCGTTGAAAATCTCAATCTCGGATGCGTGTTCTTGACGAAGTGATTTGCGAAAGTCTTCGGTGGCCTGGCGGCGCTTGACGGCTTCGAGCGCGGCGAGGATCTCGGGTTTCGCCTGTTCGAAGCTGCGCGGCTCGGCGGGTTTGCGGGCGGTGACTTCCACGAGGTGCCAGCCGAGCCGGGTGCGGAGGAGCGTGGGCTTGTTTGTTGCTAACGAGAAAACCGGAGCTCCGAAATCGGCGGGGAGCCGGTCGCGGGCCATCCAGCCGAGCGCGCCGCCGTTGTCCTTGGTCGCGGGGTCTTCGCTGATCTCCTTGGCGAGGGTGGCGAAGTCTTTTTTCTTTTCAGTGAGTGCGGCGAGCGCGGCGTCGAGTTTCAGCTTCGCCTCCTCCGGCGGGTGGTCGAGCGTGGGGAGGAAGATGTGGCGGGCTTCGATGCGCTCGGGGAGGGAAATGGAGGATTGATTCTCATCGAACCATCGGCGGGCTTCGTCGTCGGTGACCTTGATGGATGGGCCGATGCGCAGGGCGATGAGTTTTTCCTGTTGGATTCTAGCAGTCAGGCGGGCGCGGAGGTTTTGTTCCGTGGCGACGCCCTGGGATTTCATCGCGGTTTCGAGTTCGCCCTTGCTTTCGAAACGGCCGACGAGGCGGCGCAGGCGTTCGTTGATTTCCTCGTCGGTGACGGGAAGCGGTGGGGTGCTCGCTTTGACTTGGAGGCGGAGCAGCTCGTGGTCGATGAGTTCGTCGAGCGCAGTCTTGCGGGCGAGTTCGAGTTCGGTGGGAGTGACGCTTCCGGCGGATTTGCCCTGGAGCCAGAGTTGCTCGCTGACGGCGCGGTCGAGCTGGCTGCGGGTGATGGGATGGCCAGCGACGCGGGCGACGAGGTGGTTGGTGCCGGGATTTAATCGGGGGAAGAGCCGCCGGGTGACCGGGAGGTCGAAATACGCCTCGTTTAGACAAAAGAGTGCGATTGCCGTGAGGATAATGAACCGGAGAGTTTTTTTTGTCCTGCTCATGGTGTTCGCGACGACCGGCGATCGCCGCAACTAGCGGATTTCCACGGTGGTGCCGGGGCGGATGAGGGTGGGCAGGCGGACGGCGTCCCAGTTGGCGAGCCGGATGCAACCGGAACTGCGGGCGCGGCCGATGGTTTCCGGATCCGAGGTGCCGTGGAGGCCGATGCCGGGCTTGCTGAGGCCGCACCAGAAGACGCCGACGGGGCTGTTCGGGCCGGGCGGGATGTTGAGGGATTCGGAGTCGGCGCTGCGTTTTCCGGTATCGAGAAGTTTCTGGTCGTAGCGCCAGTGCGGGAGCTCGACGGAGTTTCTAACTTCCCAAGTGCCGAATTTGATGAACTGGGGCTTCCCCGGAGTGATGGGGAAGGAGGCGATGAGGCCGCGGTTCGGGCGGGTGGTGGCGGAAATGGTGGTGGTGCCGGGTTCGGCGACGATGAGGGCCGGCGGGGCGGCCTCGAAGATGCGGACTTGGTTAATTTTGGTATCCACGACGGCGTGGCGCTGGCTCAGGGCTTCGTCGGTTTTGTAGCCTGCTCCGGTGAGGATCTCGATAGTGAACGGTTTTACATTCGGCACGATGATGGTGTCGTGCGGCTTGAGATTGTTGATTTTCGAGCTGCCGTTGAGGGTAGTGAGATACTCGATGTCGCAGTGGTAGCGCTCTGACATGAACTCGGCGAAGCTGCGGTAGCTCATGCGCTTGCGCTTGGCTTGCAGGGCTTTTTTCGTCGGCAATGTGCCGTCCACCCAGGCGCTGGCGGCGTCCGGGACGATGGCGATGGCGAGCGGATTCGGCACCGCCTTGCGGGCGGCGGTGTTGACGGCGACCCAGTCGTTGACGGGGTAGCCGTTCACTTCATTCCAGGATTGCACGGCGAGTTCGGTGAATTGACCGGGTTTAGAATCGATCACGCCGGGTCCGAATTTTGCTTCATCGAGGAAAATCTGGAGGCGCACGGCGTCGTCGCCGGTGGGTTTCACTTCGAGCGGCGAGGGGGCGGAGACGGTTTCAATCGGGGTTGCTTTGACGACCGGCGGAGCAGGTTTCACAAGGACCGGCGGTGCGGCGGGCGCGACCGGATCGGTGGCGGGCGCGGGCTGGGAATTGATGTCGTCATCGCCACCGAGTGGCAGTGCGCGGAGCACCGGACGGCTGAGCTGGGCCGCTGGCGGGACGGGTTGTTGGGCTGGGGCTAGCGTGGCAAGTGCGAGGAATGCGGGTGAAACGAAGCGGAGCATG
>JBIHZT010000371.1:0-4609 GCA_044240265.1 Luteolibacter sp.
ATGCGGATTTCCTCGTCGCCGAAAGCGCCGTTTTCCCCGGCGTGGGGATTGAGTCCGGCGACGGCGATGCGGGGATGACGGATGCCGCGGCGCATGAGAAATCCGGCGGTGAGCTGGCCGATGCGGAGGATGCGCTCGACGGTGAGAAGCTGTGGAACTTTAGCGAGCGGCTCGTGGATGGTGGTAAGACCGACGCTGAGGGTGGCTCCGGTGAGCAGCATGCCGTAGTCGGCCACCCCGAAGGCGTCGGCGAAAAACTCGGTCTGGCCGGGGAAGGGGAAGCCGAGGGATTGCAGGCCTTCTTTGGAAACGGGGCCGGTGACGACGGCATCCGCGGTGCCGTCCTTCAGGCGGCGAACGGCCTCGTTCAGAGCATCGAGCGCGGCGGCGGCGGAGCGGGCATCGGGCTTGCCGGGAGTGCCGGCGGAGCGGTCGCCGAGGACCTCGATGTCGAATCCGGCGGGGATGAGGGGCGAGGCGAGGGCGAGATCGATGACTTCGGGTCCGACGCCGGCGGGGTCGCCAAGGGTAATTAGGATGCGCGGCATTTCCGGAGTATCGGGCGGCGCGGTGTGGGTGCCAAGCGGGGAAATCGGTGAATTGCCGGATCCGGACTTGCGGGGGGCGACCCGTGGTCTTTAGACTTTCCCCCATGGTGAAATTTTCAGTGAGGATGATCTTGGCGTTGGCTGCGTGCAGCCTGCTGACCCAGTGCGCCACCTCGTCGCTGGGATCCGGGAATCTGGGCGGGCCGTCGGTGGAGGAAAGGAATGCGCGGATTGCGACAGAGCCGACGGGGGACTTTTACTACGGGCGGCGCTATTTCGTGGAGAAGACCCGGTTCTGGGGCTACGTGCGCCAGCCGCGGCAGTCGTGGAGTCGGGCGAAGCTGGTGATCCTCCGCGAGGATAAGAAGAAGAGTCCGGACCGCTTGCCGGAAAACGGCGCGCCAGGCCAGCGCTATGCTTTTGACAACAATTACGAATACAAGCTGCGCGGTTACTACACCGGCCAGCAGGCGTATGATCCGAACAGCAACCAGTTCCTGCCGGAGTTCATGCTCACCGGCTACGAGGTGGTGGACCGTCAGCCGGGTTGGCTTTTCCGTCCGGACGACCGCTACGACCGCTTCCGGGTGACGATGATTCCGCGTTGATTCCTTGTTTCAATAAAAACCCTCCCCATGAAATCCGATGGCATCAAACGCTCGGTCCGGGCCAATCGTCACGATCGGGCACCGGGTGACGCGCCAAGCATGGGGCGGGTCGCGCGGATGCCGGGTACGGGCTTGCCAATGAAGACGCGTGGCAAGCGGAGGAAATCCGGTGAGGGTGGAAAAAGCGGCGCGTCCAGGCTGGGCCGCCGGGCGCTGCTGACGACGACCCTCGTGCTCGCCGGGCTTGCGGTGATGTTGCTGGGCGGGATTTTCTGGATGTGGCTGCGGCCGAAGATGGTCTCCGGCGAGAACGAGGTGCGACAGAAGCGGGCTCAGGTCGAGCTGCCGGTGCGGGTGGCGTCGAAGTTTCCCTCTCCGTCGCAGGAGGATGCGCTGGCATTGGTGAAGGATGCGCTGGCGATCCGCGATCCGGCGGAGATTGCTCGTTTTTTCCGTCCGGGTGGCGCGAGTCCGGAGGAAATCGTCGGTTATCTGGCAAAGCTGGAGGCGGTGGACGGTGCAATTTCCGGTTACGACTGGCTGAGCAGCATGGATGTGAACCGGCTGTACGTGGACGGGGTGCTGGTGAAGTTCAAGGGCGAGGACGCGCCGCGGACCCGGTTGGCGCTGCTGACGCCGGATGCGGAGGGGAAGTGGAAGATCGACTTCGACGCGTTTGCCCGGACGGTGAAGCCGGCGTGGAGCGAGATTCTCGAAAAACGGGCGGATCCCGCCCTGGTGCGGGTTTACGCCGCGGTGGATAGCTATTACAACGGGCCGTTCCAGGATGACAAGGAGTGGATCTGCTATGGCATGGCCTCGCCCGACATCGACGGAATCCTGACCGGCTACTGCAAGGCGGGATCCCCCCAAGCGGCGGCGATGAAATGGATTTTTTCCAAGGAGGCCAAGCTGAACCGGGTGACGCTCGAGCTCCGGCGGGTGGAGGGTGCTGGGGTGCGGCAGTTCAAGGTTGCCCGGGTGCTGGCCGAGGATTGGGTGATGGCGGAGGCCCCGTTCGACGCGGGTTTCTAATAACCCGGTTGGAATGACTTCCGCGCTTGCGGACTGGCGAATGCGTCCTAGGCTCCCGCCGATTCTCAAGGTCCCGGAAGGAGGTGGAAGCCTCACGATGTTAGGGGGTTGGGTGATCGGAGTCTCGTAAAATCCCATGTTTCATGAAAACTAAAGACATTCAGCGGGGAATCGAATCCCCGCTCCGCCGGAAAAGTGGCGACAGCCCCAGGCTGGGGCAGGTGGCGCGTTTGCGGCGTTCGCATGTTTCGACCGGCGTTCGAAGTGGTCGAAGCGGGCGGAGGCTTGGGAACGGGGTGGATCCGGAGCGCAGGAAACGGGTGCTCGCCTGGTCGGCGGTGCTCGGGCTGGCAAGTCTGGTGGTGATCGGGCTGACGATTTCCATGTGGTTGGTGCCGCAGCTGGGCCGGAGATCCGCAAAACGTGAGGGAGATCCCGCCGCCCATGAGGCGGCGGTACGGGTGGCCTCGAAATTTCCCTCGCCGAGCCGGGAGGAGGCGCTGGAGAGGGTGCGGCTGGCGCTTGCCAACCGCGACCCCGCGAAGATCGATTTGTTTTTCCGCAAAGGGGGGGCGTCGGGCAGCCGGATCCTGGAATTTCTCAATGGCATGGAGGCGAAGGACGGTCCGATCGAGCGCTATGACTGGCTGAGTAGCATGGACCAGGACGGCCTGCTGGTCGATGGTGTGCTGGTGGTGGCCAAGGGCAGGGACAGGCCGGTGGAGCGGATCGCTTTTCTAACGCCGGATGCGGCGGGGGAGTGGAAACTGGATTTCGACGCGTTTGCCCGGACGGTCAGCCCGTCGTGGGAAGAGCTGCTGGTGAAGGGGGCGGATCATGCGGTCGTGCGGGTCTTCGTGGGCAAGGATGTTTATTACAACGGTCCGTTCGAGGATGAGGGGCAGTGGGTTTGTTATGGAATGGTTTCGCCGGATACGGAGGAGCTGTTACGCGGTTACTGCCGGGTGGGCTCGAAGGAGGCGGAGGCGTTGAAAAGGCTGTTTGCGGAAGGCCAGAAGATGGGGCGGGCGACCTTGGAAATCCATCGGGTGAAGGATGGCGAGGCACGGCAGTTTGAGATCACCCGGGTTTTGGCGAAGGATTGGATCCTGACCGAAGCGCCGGACAGCGGTTCCTGACGGAGGGCACGAAAAACGCCGCCCTTTCCGGAGAAAAGGCGGCGCGGAAGGAGTGCGGTCGATCACGCGTAAGACGACTCGACGCGGTGGGCGACGTCCCGGTAGCCGTAGTCCACCTCGTAGATTTGCTTGAAGCAGTCGAGGGCGGCGGGCTTGTCGTTCACCTCGGCGTGGATGAGGCCTTTTTCGTAGAGGATTTCCTTCTTGGTATTGTCCATGGCCACGAGGTCGGCGAGGGCGTCCGAGAGTTGTTTGATGGCGAGGTCGAACATGCCCTTGGCGCGGAAGGCTCGGGCCAGCGTGAGCAGGACCTTGGTGCGGATGTGGGGATTCCGGGTGGCCTGCTGGAGGTGGGGGATGGCGCCGCTGTATTCACCGGCTTTGTAGAGCGCGGTGCCGAGCTCGAAGCGGAGCTGGGGATCGGTCGGGTTTTGATCGACGCGTTTCTGCGCTTCCTGGACTTGCTCGGCAAGGCGGTCGGCCTTGCGGGCTTCGAGGGCGGCTTTGAGTTCCTCGTTGTCGGGGTCCGCTGCTGCGGCGGCTTCGAGGTTTCTCATATCCGTTTCCAGCGCCCGGTCCTTCATCGCGGCGGCCTTGGTGGCGAGTGCCACGTCGCCATTGCTGAGGGAGTGCGCCCATTGGTAGAAGGTGTGTGAGTTGTGCCAGTCCTCGAGCTGTTCGTAAATGTTGGCGAGGTCCTTGGCGGTGGCCAGGTTGTTCGGATCGAGGTTGTAGCGCTCGATGATTCGGTCGCGGCGTTCTTCGAGTTGCTCCTTGGTGAGGCCGGTGCGGGACGCTTTTTCGAGTTCCTCGAACTCGGCCGTGTTTTTCATGAGCGAGCGCATGTCGGCGTTTTCGTCCCACTTCTGCTTCTGCATGGAGGCACGGGCGGAGGCGTCCTTGGCACCCTTGATGGCGGCGCCGTCGGTCGGGTGGTGTTTGATGATGTCGTTATAGACCTCGGCTGCGAGTTGGGGTTGCTCGCGGGTGATGTAGAACTCGGCGAGTTTGTGGAGGAGCTTGGCGTTTTCGGGGCTGCCCTTGCGCACGGTTTCGAGGGCGAAGGCGGCGGTCTCGAAGAGTTGGAGCTTCAAGCAGGTGTCGAAAAGCAGGTCGTTTGCCTGGTCGCTGAGAGGATCCTTTTCCAATTCCTTTTCAATGAGCGGGAGTGTGCCTTCCGGATCCTTTTTCGCCTGGCCCTGAAGTTTCATGACGCTCATGCCACCGCCGGACATGCCGAAGAGACCGGCTTTTTTCTTGGTGTTGCCGGCGATCTGGA
>JBIHZT010000373.1:0-4592 GCA_044240265.1 Luteolibacter sp.
CAAGTCCTTCATCCCGGTGAAAGAGGAGGTGAACGGCCTGAAGGTGGCGATGTTCGATTTCAAAAAGCTCAAGGTGAAACCCAGCGGCAATGACGAGCCGGTGGAGAATTTCAACCCATCGAAGCGGGGCACGCCGCTGGTGGTGGAGCAGATCATCCGGCCGACCGGCCTGCTCGATCCGGTGTTGATCCTGCGCCCGCTGAAGGGACAGATCGACGAGACCATCGAGCTCTGCCGCCAGCGCGTGGAGCGCCACGAGCGGGTGCTGGTCACCACCCTAACGAAGAAGACCGCCGAGGATCTGGCGGAGTATCTGACTGGCACCGGACTGAAGTGCCGCTACCTGCACTCGGACATCGACGCGGTGGAACGAGTGGAAATCCTGCGCCAGCTGCGGGCAGCGACGTTTGATATTCTAATCGGCATCAACCTGCTGCGCGAAGGACTGGATTTACCGGAAGTTTCGCTGGTTTGCATCCTCGACGCGGACAAAGAGGGATTTCTCCGCAACGAGACCTCGATGATCCAGACGGCCGGCCGTGCCGCGCGCCACATCGGCGGCGAATGCGTGCTTTTCTGCGACAAGATCACCGACTCGATCCAGGCGCTCATCGACATCACCGAATATCGCCGCAGCCGGCAGCAAGCGCACAATGAAGCGCACGGCATCACGCCGCAGAGCGTGAAGCGTGCGCTGCAACACAGCCTGCACACGCACGAACACGCCAAGGAGCACGCCGACAAACTGAACAGTTCGCTCGTCTCCGACGACGTGGCCACCTATGACAAGCTGCGGGTGATTTCCGAGTTGGAGGAGGAAATGCGCGAGGCCTCGTCGCGGCTGGAATTCGAGCGCGCGGCGCATTTGCGGGACCAGATCGCATCATTGAAAAACGACAAGCCGGCCACAGTGATGAAGCCGGTGAAATATCCTTCCGGAAAAAAGGGCCGCGGGCGGAAGGGGTGAGTCCCAGCGTGATCCGATCCTGATCCGGGCGGTTCCGACTTCGAATTCCGCCAATCTCCCAATCACCGGGGACTGACGTGCTCCGAAGGCTATTGCGCCCGCCACTGCAAGGCGGTGCCGGCAGGGATGAGGCGCGCGGCGCGGGCGATGTCCCAGTTGGTGAGGCGGAGCCCGCCGATGCCTTCCAACTTCATCTTCGCGGGGTTGCTGGTGCCGTGCAGTCCGTAGGGCAAGGGCTCGCCACCGACGGACTTGGCGAGGTTGATCCAAAGGACGCCGACTGGATTGTTAGGTCCGGGCGCGAGGTAACGCTCACTTTCCAACGGTGGAGCGGCGGCGGGTTCAGGACTGGCGACGCCCTCCCCGGCCGCCGCGGGCGCTGGCTTGGGGACCTCGCGCGGCTCGCGCTTGGTGGCGAGGCGAGGCCGCGGGATGGCGTCGAGCACGGTCCATTTATCCCGGCCACGAAGGCCCGGGCGCGCGGTGGCCAGCGGCATGACGGCGATGAGTTTTCCCTCACGATAGATTTCCAGACGGGACAACAGCACCACCGCAGCGGTGACCGGCTTCTCGGGATCGGCAGGAGGTTGCAGCGGTGGATCGAGTGCTTTTTCAATTTCGAAGGGAATCACGCCAGGCACCTGGAACTCGCTGCCGACGACGGGGGCGTCCTTCAACTGAGGATTGATGCGACGAAGAAACGCCTCGTCACAATGGAAGCGCTCCGCAACGAATTCCCACGCGCTTGCGTAGCCGAGGAAACCGGCCGCCATGAGGTCGTCGATCGTCACAGCCGCTGGTGCGGGTGGCGGCGCGGTCTTGTCGGAAACGGGGCTTTTTCTCCCGGGCGACGATGATTTACCGCTGCGGGCCACCACCGGTTCCTCCTTGGGCGGCATGATGAATTTGAAATCATCCGCACGCAGGATGTATTTGGCATAGGGATCCTTCAACGCGGCTTCGGCTTTCAGTTTCAGCAGGACCGGGTTGGCGGCGTCCGCACGGGTGCGCTGATAGATCTCACTGGCCTTCAGGAAGATCGCACCGGACTTGCCGTCGATCACACCGGGAGAAAACATCTCGCGGTCGAGGAAAACCTGCAGTCTTACGTTATCGAGTTCCTGCTGCAGCTCTCCGCCGGGATCAATCTCGGGCGGCGGTTCCGGTGCTACGGGTTGGTCCTTTTTCCCCTTCCCGGCAGCTTCCTTTTTCGGCTCCGGTGGCTGCGGCGGTGGTGGCGGGACCATCGTGAGCAACTCTCCCTGCGCGGGAATTCGCAGCACCTGGCCGATGCGGATGCGGTCGTCCGGCAGCTCGTTGAACTGCTTCAACTGCCACGCGGCCATGTCGTATTTCCTCGCGATCTTGATGAGGGCATCGCCCTTTTTCACTTCATGGGTCAACGGCCGCACGGCCACGGGTGCACCTGGTCCGGCGGTGGAGTCGCCAGGCGTTTTCGGCCGCAACGCTTCAGGCAGCGGCATGCCCCACTCGGGATTCTTCGTCAGCGCGACCCACCATTTCCAATCCACGGCGAGGTCGAGTCCCGGCTCGATTTTGGCCCGCGCAGCCGGCGTTTTGACGATCGTTTGGCCAGACAAACCGCCGCCCGCGAGCCAGACGACCGAGAGCAGCGACAGAGGACGCACAAGGGGGGAGTGCATGACTTGAAAACATACAGCTCCCGAGCTTGTCGCAAAGCAGAATCAACCGCCATTCACCGTGACATGGACACGACAATTTGTTCGTCGGCCCGGGTTTCTCCGCCTACGCTCGCGAATGAAGCCGCTGTTTGAAGAACTGGATTTCCGCCCGACGCCGATTGGCGACCTGATCCTGCGCCGACGGCGGATGGTGATGCTGGATGATCTGATGGTTTATGAAGTCCTGCTAGGAGACGGCTATCTCATGTCCAGCTTGTTTCATGATGTGGAGGAAGCGCTCGCCGACCTGGCTCTGGCAGCGGTGGCGGGGGACAAACTGGATGTCGTGGTCGGCGGACTCGGCCTGGGATACACGGCGGTCGCGGCGCTGAAGGATCCGAGGGTGGCGGAACTGCTGGTGGTGGATGTGATGGCACCCGTGATCGAGTGGCATGAAAAAGGAATGGTGCCGCTGGGAGAAACGCTAACATCCGATCCGCGCTGCCAACTGGTGCACGCGGATTTCTTCGCGCTGGCGGCTGCGCCGGAGCGGGGATTCGATCCCGCGCGGCCCGGGCGGAGGTTTCACGCAGTGCTGCTGGACATCGACCACTCGCCGGAAAAGCTGCTGGATGAGGGAAACGGGGCGTTTTACAGCACTGCGGGATTGCGACTGCTCGCCGCGCAGTTGCTGCCCGGCGGGGTGTTCGCGCTGTGGTCGGACGACGCGCCGGATGAAAATTTCATGAGCCGCCTGACGGAGGTTTTCGAATCTCCGGAGGCGCACGTGGTCAGGTTTCACAATCCGCTGCTGGAGCGGGATTCCGCGAGCACGGTGTATGTGGCGCTTCGTCCGGCTTAGGGCTTCAGGGACAAGGAGGTATCGGCCTTCGGATCGATCGGCTCCGCCGGTGGCGGGGTGGGCATGACGGCGGCTTTCAGGCCACCGGTTTTCACGCTGCCGAATTTCTCCTGAAGCACCCGGTTGCGTTCGCCGACGGTTTTGCCTTCGCCGCCCATCATCTCCTTCATTTCCGCGTCCATATAGATGTCCTTCATTCCATCCTGATTGGAGCTCACGCCCATCGATTCGGTGGCGGCGTCGATGTCCCGGGCGCGGGTGCCGATCTTATCGAGGGCTTTTTGATATTTGGCGACCATGCTGGCGATGTCGCCCACCGAGCGGATTTCCGTCATCGCGGCACGGACGGCCTGGACCCGGTCGGGGGAATGGACGAACCAGCCGAATCCACCACCAGTCAGGGCGAAGAAAACGGCGAGCGTGCCAATGGTCTCGCGGCGGCGCTTGCGCTTCATGCGCAGGTTTTGCTCGTCGAGGAGGATTCTGAGTTCTTCGGCGGCGGCGGCATCCAGACCGGCGTTCGCCATGGGCTGAACGAAAGCGGCGGCAGCGACCGGCGCGACCACCTCGGCGGGAGCCATGGCCACGGGTTCCTGGACAGGTTGGACAGCAACCGGAGGGTTGGATGGGATTGATGCCTGGGCCGCCATTCTGTCGAGCGTGGACTTGGGGTAAGCGCGGGCGAGAGTGACTTTTTCCTCGGATGCGTCGAGGAGGGCTGCCTGGAAGAGTTTTTGAAGCTTTTCTTTGTCCGTCATGCGAATCACCTTACCTGATTATTAAGAAATGTGAATTACGCAATCACGTGACCACTCACGGACAGGGAAAAGCAGGTGGGATTCGCGGGCAAGCTGCCCGCGCTCCTTGAGTCAGCGGTCTTTCACCCGCTCGACATTGGCACCGAGCATGAGGAGCTTCTCGTCGATGTGCTCGTAGCCGCGGTCGATGTGATAAAGCCGGCTGATCTCGGTGGAGCCCTTGGCGGTTAGAGCCGCGAGCACCAGGGCTGCGGAGGCGCGCAGATCCGAGGCCATGACCGGGGCGGCGGAGAGTTGCGCCACGCCGCGAACAACGGCGGTGCCATTGTCCACCTTGATGTCGGCACCCATGCGCTTGAGTT
>JBIHZT010000374.1:0-4580 GCA_044240265.1 Luteolibacter sp.
GGCAGTCCGTCCAGCAAGCCCAGGGCGCGTTGAGGATCAGAGGTGACGAGCGCCACTGCGATGCCTTGCAGGGCTTGCTGCCGGTTCGAGGTCCCTTTGATCAGGCTGAGTTTCGCGATGGCGGCCTCGGGATCATTCTTGGCCCATTTTTGAAAGAGTGTTTGATAATGGCCATAGCCCTGCGAGTTCGTCGACTCGGATGCAAGCACTCGGAACGCCTCCTCGGGATCGTCCGACACCGCTTGGTTCAGGAACGCGTAGAGTGCTGCCCGTTTCGACTGCTGATCCTTGATTCCAGATAGCAGGTGCCGAGCCTTGCCGAGGTCTGACCGGGAGATTTCCCCGATCACCGCCGCGATCATCTGCTGCTTCAAATTCTTGTCGTTGAGTTGAACGGCGGCGTCCCATGCGCCATCGGGATCGACCGCCGCCCAACGGTTGATCAAGGCATTGCGGAGCCGGTAGCGGCCGGCGTCATTCGGATCCAGTTTCTCAAGACCGCTCATCATCGCCGCGATCTCTCCCGCGCCCAGTCCCTCGACCGCCTCAAGGAACGCGATGGAGGGCTGTGCATTCAAGTTGTCGCCGGTTAGCTCCAGCAGGCTGGCAAGACTTCGCGGTGGGGATGCCGTCCGCCCGGCGGCGGGCTTGCCTGCGGTCGAGGCCCTCGATGCGGGGCGCGTGCGGAGATTTGACGATGCGCCACCATCTGCGGGACGGGCCTCCGCATCGTGGCCGGAATCGGCGGGGCTCGTGACTTTCGTAATGAGAAACCCGATGCCGATTCCGATCACGAGTGTCAATGTGGAGGCTATGGGTTTTTTCATTCAATCGAACGCATCAGGTTGTCCGGGCGGTGGCAACTCCATTTGCCGGCGTTCCCGGGCAGGACAATCAAGTTAGGGATTTAACAACGGCGAATGCACGATCGACGCGAATGGAACTCCTTGAATCAGGGATGCCGCCGGGAACAAACTCTCACTGAAGACATTTTCCTCTGTCATCCTGGCGGCTCGAACCGCTCGCAGGTATCCATACGAATGCCGCGCAGTGTCAAAGTTTCAAGGTGGGAGGCGTGGCAGGGTTCGGCCTGATAGCTGAACAGGAGAGAGCGACGGCGGGCTCCGCTTGGATTCCGGCTGGCGGCATGCACCAGATCGGCATCAAGCACCACGATGTCGCCGGCATGGCCTGCCAGTTGCACTGATCGCGACCCGTCATTGAAGTCGAATTCCGGTTCGCCCTCTCCTAGGCGGTGGGTGCCGGGGACGATGCGGGTGGCACCGTTCTCGGGGCCGTAGTCATCCAGATAGGCAATCGCCACCACTGTATCGCCGGGTCGCTGGGCTGATAGATCGCGATGCAGCCTCTGATGGCCGCCACCCGCCAGGGGTTCGCGTCCTTCGACTTGTGTGATGAAGAACCGCTCGCCGATCAGTGTTCCCGCCGCGGCAAGTACTTCTGGCAGGCGGCACACGGCTTGCACTGTCAGATCGAGATCCACCAACGAGTGACGCCAGTCCGCCCCGCGCGGCACCGGCTATTGGTCCGAGGGCTTCACGCCCGCTTCGAACGCAGCGCGGAGTTCTTCCAGCCAATCGTCCGGGATCGCGCCCCTCAGCAAAACATGGCCGTCTTGGTGCAGTTGTTCGCGGTCAATCATAGCTCGTGGTCGGCGTGGATGTTTTTCGCATGGGGAAATTCAGTGGGCATGGAGAAGTCTAGTCCACCCCGCCAAAGACCGGTAAGGACTAGGGTGGGGATCCGGGGTTTTGTCCAAAAACACATTGCTGCTGATCACCGCTGCGTCTGCGGCTCATGATTTTTCACAAAGTTATGAATATTATTCATGAGTGGAATAATTGTTGCTGCATAGGCGCTGTATGCAGCGTCCTAACTCATTAAAAATCAGTCGTCTGGTGCTGGGCTTTATGGCCCTGAGCACCGTGTTCCTCCAAGCTCAAGACAGCAGTCCGGTCGTAGATTCCGGGCATGCCGCATGGATCCTCACTGCGACGGCATTAGTGCTGTTCATGACCATGCCGGGTTTGGCTTTGTTCTATGGAGGGCTGGTCCGGGGGCGCAACGTGCTTTCCGTGATGGCGCAATGCGGTGGCATCGCTTGTGTGGCATCGCTCCTGTGGGTGACCTGCCTCTACAGTCTGGCTTTCAAAGGAAGTGGCGGCTGGATTGGGAATCTGGATGCCGTATTTCTCAAAGGCGTCACTGCGGATTCGGTCGCGCTGGGGACGAAATTGCCGGAAATCGTGTTTGTCATGTTTCAGATGACGTTCGCGATCATCACGCCGGGGCTTTATGTCGGCGCCGTCGTGGAGCGGATGAAATTCGGGGCGATCATGCTTTTTTCCGCGCTTTGGTTGATCTTGGTTTACACCCCTGTGACGCACTGGGTCTGGGGCGGTGGTTGGTTGCAGCAGATGGGCGTCAAGGATCTGGCCGGAGGAATCGTGGTCCATGCGACCGCGGGAATCAGTGCTCTGGTCCTCGCCATCATGCTCGGAAAACGCCGCGGATTTCCCGAGCATCCGCATCCGCCGCACAATCCGGGGATGGTTTATGTGGGGGCGGCGATGCTGTGGGTCGGCTGGTTCGGGTTCAATGGCGGCAGCCAGTTGTCGGCCAGCGGTGCGGCCGGGATGACGATCCTGGTGACGCACTTGTCGGCCTGTGCCGCGGCATTGATGTGGTGTCTTCTCGAGCGTTTCCGGAACGGCAAAGTCGGCCTGATCGGCATGGTGACCGGACTGGTCGCCGGTTTGGCCACGATCACACCGGCGTCGGGCGATGTCGGGCCGTTCGGCGCGATCCTGATCGGTTCGCTCGCGGCGCTGGTTTGTTATTTCGCGGTGAGCATCATCCGGGAGAAAATGCACATCGATGACTCGCTCGATGTCTTCGCCGTTCACGGCGTGGGTGGGATTCTCGGGACCTTGCTGCTGGCGTTTTTCGGCCAACCTTCGTTGGGCGGGCTCGGATTGGTGAAATCCATCGGCACCCAGCTCGCGATCCAATCGACCGCTCTCGGCGTGACGATCATCTGGTCGGCGGTGGCCACGGTGATCATCGTGTTCATTGTGAAAGCCGTGCTCGGCCTGCGGGTGACGGAAGAGCAGGAATACGAGGGGCTCGACCGCTCCGAACACGGCGAAAACGCCTATCCGATGGAGCCCTAGGCCATGAAACCCCAGCCGGTGCCTGACCGGACCTCAGTGCCGTAGCTTGCTCATCCAAGTGGATAGAGCCTTGGTGGGTATTTCCGATGATTTTAAATCACAGTCTCTAGGGCAAACCGCATGAGACGATTGAAGCTTGGAAGTTTCACTGTGGCGGATTGTTGTGGGCGTGTGGACGCGATCCGGATCCGTGGCGCACGGCAACACAACCTGAAGAACATCGACGTGGACATCCCGCGGGGGAAACTCGTGGTGATCACGGGGCCGAGCGGGTCGGGGAAGTCGTCGCTGGCATTTCACACGCTGTATGCGGAGGGGCAGCGGCGGGGATGAGTGATTGTGATCTAGTCGATTAGCCGGATTTTTTGTGACGGATCCGATGGACTGGGTGGTTTTTCGGGTGTGCGTGGCGATTTCTTGGCGGCAGGGGGCGCTTCTTGAAGGGAGATGTCGATTTCCTGGCTCCACTCGGGCGTTTGCTAGCGATGAAAAGGGGAGGGATGCGGCGCGGGGGAGCATCAGGCTCATCTGCAGCTTGCTCTCCCCCTTCACCACCCGTAGCTTATAAGCTAGGCTAACTTGAGGTTCGGCACCCGTAAGGGTGAAGATGGTTGTCACTTATCGTCTGTTGTGCCGTCTCGTAGGGTGAAGCCCAATCTTCTCATATTAATGCCTAGCAACTTAAATCATGTTTTTGGCAGAGCCGTGAAGAGCGCGAGGTCCGCGCTTGGAATTTCCCAAGAGGAGCTCGCTGGCCGTGCCGGGCTTCATCGTACTTATATTTCCGATTTGGAGCGGGGCGCACGCAATCCGTCGTTAAAAAGCATCGAGAAACTCGCCGAGGCGCTGGAGCTTTCGGTGGCGGGATTGTTCCGGCGGGTCAATGAGGGGGGAAATCCGGAACGCGCGGTCGAGATCCTGTTGGTGGAGGGTGGACCCTGCGACGTGTTGACGATGCAGGCCTTCCGGCGGGCGCACTTCACCAATCCGGTGCATGTCGTGTCTGATGGTGAGGCGGCCTTTGATTTCATTTTCGCCGACGATTCCTACGCCGACTGGGGCAGTGAGACCCGGCCAGGATTGGTCCTGCTGGATTTGTTGCTACCCAAGGTTCTGGATGGGCTGGAAGTTTTGCGCCGGATCCGCAGCCACAAACGCACTCGTAAAATCCCGGTGGTCGTCCTGATCGGCTCCCGCAATCGAGCGGATATGGCCGAATGCACCCGCCTCGGGGTGAGCCACTACATCGGCAAGCCGGTCGATTTCAAACAATTCAGCGAAGTGGTCAGCCTGATGCAGTTTCAATGGTCCTTGGTAAGACCGAACTAGGACTGTCCGCTCCTCATCCCCTCAGCCCTAAAAATCTCTTGCAAACCCCTCCTGTTT
>JBIHZT010000375.1:0-4575 GCA_044240265.1 Luteolibacter sp.
CACGGATGTGAACGAACCGCCGGTCATCACCGGTTGGGCGAATGCCGTGGTCTTCGAGGGTACCACCCCGGGCGTCAACGTGGTGGAAATTTCCGCCACCGATCCGGACCGCTTCGACGGCCCGACCTACTCGATTTTCTCCGGCAACAGCGCCGGTTATTTCGCCATCAATTCGCGGACCGGCTGGATCACCCTGGTCAACGCCCCGGAGGTGACGGCGGATACCCCGATCACCCTCGTCGTCCGCGCCACCGACCAGAAAACGCCGCAGCTCTTCGCCTCGCAGACGCTTGTCATCACCCTCACCGACCTGTCGGACACCTTCACCGGCACGCCCGGCGGACTCTACCGCACGTTCTTCAAGAACCTCGCCGGCAACAACGTCTCCGACCTGACCGGCAGCGCGAATTTCCCGAACTCACCTGACCAGGAAACCTATCTAACCTCCTTCGACGGCGGCAGCAACCAAGGCGACAACTACGGCAGCACCCTGCGCGGCTACCTGCTTCCCCCCGTCACCGGCACCTACAACTTCTGGGTCGCCGCGGACAACTCATCGCAACTGATCCTTGCCCCGACCGCCACCCAGGCAAGCACACCGGTCATCGCCTCGTCCGGCACCGTCAGCCAGTATGCGTGGGATCAAACCACCGCCCAGGCCTCGGCCGCCGTCACGCTCACCGGCGGCCAGCCCTATTACATCGAACTCCGCCAGAAGGAAGCGACGGGAGGCGATCACGCCGCCGTGGCATGGAGCGGCCCGGGCATCACCCGCCAGGTCATTTCCGGACTCTATCTCGCCCCGTTCTATCAAAACTACGCGCCCCGCCCGAGCGGCTCGCTCACCGTGGCCCAGAACGCCCTCGTCAATGCGGTGGTCGGCAAGCCCACGGTGGTCGAGGTGAACTCGCAGGACACGCTTTCCAACTACGCCATCACCGCGGGAAACACCGGCAACCTCTTTTCCATCAACCCAACCACCGGCGAGATCCGCCTCGCCATCGCCGGCCAGTTCAATCCCGCCGTAACTCCCTACTACGACCTCACCGTGAGCGTCAGCGACGACGGCACGCCCGCGCTGATAGGAACCGGCGTGGTCCGCGTGACCGTCCAGATCAGCAGCTTGTACTTCGACCCTAACGGCACGGCCGCCGGCTCGGTGGTCAATGGCGGCTCCTACGGCTGGCGCACCACCTCGTGGGCCAGCGCCACCGGAGGCACGGCGGCCACCCAGGCATGGGCCTCCGGCTCGGACGCGGTCTTCGCCGCCACCTCCCCGGCCGGCCCGCTTTACTACACCGTGGACCTCGCGGACTACAACACCGCCACCCATGGCAGCTTCGGCGCCATCGAGGCGCTGGCGGGCACCGTCAAGTTCGCCGGAAACGTCGCCAACTTCTATCCGACCACTCCGCTGGAAATCAAAGCCGCCGCCGGTGCCGCCATCGAGTTCAACCAGACCTGCACCGCCAATCCGCAGTTCGCCTTCAACCTGAACGCGCAGACCGCCACCTTCGACGGCGACGTCACCTTCAACAACTGCGGCATCGGAAACGCCGGTAACATCGTGCTCGGCAGCGGCTCGCTCAAGCTCCGCCAACCCGGCAGCCACACCGGCACCACCACCCTGCTCGGCGGTGTTCTCAACGTTTCCACCCTCAGCAACTACGGCGTGAACGGCGGCCTCGGCAACCGCGCCGCCGCCAGCGAGGCCTCCGGAAACATCGGCCTGCTCCTCCGCGGCGGCACCTTGCAATACACCGGCACCACCGCCCAGAGCACCGACCGCCAGATCCGCATCGGCACCGAGGGCGGCACCATCGACGCCTCCGGCAGCAACCCCGCCGCTACCGTTAGCTTCACCCATTCGGCCGCCAACACCGACCTCTACTTCAGCCCCGGCGACCGCACGCTCACGCTCACCGGCAGCAACCCGGGCGCTAACACCTTCGCCATCCGCCTCACCGACCAGAACGCCACCACCGGCCAGACCAGCCTCCTCAAGACCGGCACCGGCAACTGGGTCATGACCGGGGCCAGCACCCACACCGGAGGCACCACCATCCTCGGCGGCACCCTGCAAATCAACAGCCCGGCCAACCTGCCCGGAGCCGTCCAGGTCGATGCCGACTCGAACGATGAAACTCTTTTCGGCACGCTCTTCATGAACGCCGGTAACACCACCTGGCCGCAATCGGTTAGCGGCAGCGGACTTTGGAAAGCCGCCACCGGCAGCGGCAGCCAGATCACCGCGCTCACCGGCGGCTACACCGGCTTCAGCGGCACGCTCGAAGTCGCCGTCGGCAGCGGAAAAATCCAGCTGAACACCGCAGCGAACTACCCCGCCGCAGGCTCCACCCTCCAGCTCAATGCTAACACCACCGCATTCATCAGCGGCGGCGGCACCTTCCCCAGCCGCATCCGGATGCACGGCGGCACCATCGGCGAGCCGACCTACGGCCAGCTCCGGATTTCCAACGCGGCCACCACCACCCTGACCGGCGGCATCACCCTGTTAGCCAACTCCACCATCGCCGTGGACGCCACCCGCACCGCCACCATCACCGGCGTGATCAGCGAGAGCGGAGGAAATTTCGGCTTCACCAAGAACCAACCCGGCACCCTCACCCTCAACGCTGCTAACACCCACACCGGCGGCACCATCGTCGCCGCCGGCATTCTCCAGACCGGCACCGGCAGCGGAAAATTCGGCCCCGGCAATCTCACCGTGGAAACCGCCGCCACCTGCCGGATCCAGAACACCACCGCCGCGCTCGGCCGCCAGGCCTATGTCTATCTAAACGGCACCGGCAAACTCGACCTCGCCACCGGTGTCACCGAAACCGTCGCCCGACTCTACATCAACGGCGCGCAACAAGCACCCGGCACCTACACCGCCGCCAATCTATCAACCAACCTCGCCGGTGGCGGCAGCCTCATCGTCGGCGACGCCGTGCCCGCCGCCCCCACCGACCTGACCGCCGGCCTGCCCGCCTGGAACACCATCCAGCTGTCCTGGAACCACGTCTCCATCAACGAGACCGACATCCGGCTTGAGCGCTCGCTCTCCCCCACCAGCGGATTTGCGGAAATCGCCACCCTGCCCGCCACCGCCACCAGCTTCACCGACAGCGGACTGCCCGTCGCCACCACCTACTACTACCGCCTCCGCGCCGGGAATTCCGCCGGCTATTCCGTCTACTCCACCGTGGCCACCGCGACCACCGGCGTGAGCAATCCACCCGCCGGACTCGCCGCCACCGCAGCCCCCGTCCTCGTCAATCTCGCATGGACCATCAACCCGGGTGCCGACAGTTACAACGTCAAACGAGCCACCACCTCCGGCGGCCCCTACACCCTGCTGGGCAACACGACGGCCGCCACCTTCAGCGACAGCACCGTCACTAACGGCACCACCTATTTCTACATCGTCACCTCCGCCGCCAGCGGCGACGAAAGCCTGCCGTCGGATGAAGTCAGCGCCCGTCCCCTGCCGCTGCCCGGCACCGGCGTCTGGTCCGACAACTCCGGCGGCAACTGGAGCGACGTGGACAACTGGCTCGACTTCGTGGTCGCGGACGGCATCGGCAACAGCGCCACCTTCGGCCAGCCCGGCGGCGGAAACATCACCCTCGACACCGCCGGCCGCACCCTGTCTTCGCTCAGTTTCGCCAACAGCAACTACACCCTCGCAGGCAATCCGCTCACTCTCGACGTCATCACCGGCACTCCGCTCGTCACCGTCGGCACCGGCACCACCACCACCCTGTCCGCCGCCCTCGCCGGAGCCAGCGGCCTGGAAAAAACCGGTGCCGGCTCCCTCACGCTTGCCAACGCCACTTATACCGGGGCCACCACCGTCACCGCCGGCACGCTCTCCTTGACAGGCACCTACGCCCCTAACGCCTACGCCATCGCCAGCGGAGCCACCCTTGAGATCGACACCGCCAGCGGTGAGAAAAACCACATCGCCACCACCTTCACCGGCGCCGGCACCCTGCGGAAATCCGGTGCCAACCGCGCCTACTGGGGCACCTCCGCCACCACCTTCGCCCTTAGCTCCGGATCATTGATCGATGTCCAAGCCGGCATCCTCACCGGCGGCTCCAACGCCAACGAAGTCTGGACCAACAACCTGGCCGATTTGAACATCGCCGCCGGAGCTACCTTCGACGGCGTCGAGGCCAACGTCCGCATCGACGGCCTGAGCGGCAGCGGCATCCTCAAGACCGGCTACAACGGTGCCAGCTACGCCAATCTCACCCTTGGCGTGGACAACGGCAGCTCCACCTTCGGCGGCGTCATCGCCAACAGCAGCAGCACCGGAAACCTCGTCAAAACAGGCACCGGCACCATCACTCTCGGCGGCAACAACACCTTCACCGGCGGCGTCACCATCAGCAGCGGCGTCCTGCGCATCACCCGCACCGGCGGGCTCGGCACCGGCACCAAGACCATCACCATCAAGGCCACCACCGACAAGATGCTCGAGCTCGACGGAACCTCCGGCAACATCACCCTGCCATCCACCATCGGCTTCCTAACCAGCGGCGCCAACGGAGCCATCCGCAACAT
>JBIHZT010000376.1:0-4574 GCA_044240265.1 Luteolibacter sp.
AGCCTCCCCAGCCATCGCCAATCGCCCGCCTGGCCAAACACAATCGACAGCCGAAGAAATACCAGCATTCTAATCGATGAAATCAAAAGACCCATCCAATCCGTTCCTTCGCCCTGCCATCGCACCTGCCACCTGGCTTCTCGCGCTCGCCCTGACGCATTCCGCCCACGCCGCCAGCGGCATTTGGGACGGCAGTTCCGGCTCCATCCTCACTAATACAGCGAACTGGAGCTCCAATGCGTTACCGAACGGCGTCGGTGACACCGCGACGTGGAACGGAACCGCTGGCGGCAGCCTGGTCCTCTCGGCAACGACCCAGTGGACTACTACTGGTACTAACCTTGGCGTAAACCTGTCCCTCACTTCTGCCCAAACAGGCAGTGTGTCGATCACCCAAGGGGGCGCCACCGCTCAAGCCCTCAGCATTAATTCGATCACGGTTGCCAGCAGCGCGGGGGCCTTGACCCTCGCTTCCACCGGTTCCGGTCAAATCACTTTTAGGAACCAGGTCACCAATAGCAACACGTTCACCAACGACAGCAACAATGCCGTCACATTCGCGGCCGGCACAAAGTTCGCCAGCGGTGGAGGCGCGGCCCGCACTGTGGATTTCGGTGGGTCTGGCAATTGGCAGATGGACGCAAATCTGGTGACGCCCACCGGTTCCGTAGCCGTCACGAAGAGCGGCGGAGGCACGCTGACCTTCGCCTCCACGAGCCAATACACCGGTAACACCAGCGTCACCAACGGCAAGCTCATCGTTAACGGCAACATCTCCACCAGCAGCACCACGGTCAGCGGCGGCAGCCTCGGCGGCTCCGGCACCGTCGGCGCGGTCAACATCCAGGCCGCCGGCACCTTGGACTTTGTTGATAATACTATCGCGGACCTCAACACCGGCAACCTCACGCTTGCGGGCACCAGCAACTTTGAAATCAGCGCGACAGCCAACACGGCCGACCAAGCAATTTCTTCCGCGATCCTTGTCTTTGGCGGCACGCTCAATGTCAGCAATATTGCGGGAACATTGGCCGACGGACAGTCGTTCGACCTTTTCAATTGGGGTTCGACTTCTGGTGCCTTCTCATCCGTTGCCCTGCCGACTCTCACCGGAGGCCTCACCTGGGATCAAACCCAGCTCTATTCCACCGGCACCATCACCGTCGTCCCCGAGCCCAACATCGCCACCCTGCTCGGCGGCCTCGGCGTGCTTGCCCTGCTGCGCCGGAGAAGATGAGATGATTTTGAATTTTGAATGTTCAATTTTGAATGGAAGAGAGGAAGTAATCTGTCGGGCGCAGGTTCTTTCTCTCTTCCCGGCCTTTGACCTGCAAGCCCCGGCCATGAAACCACGAAACTCAACTGCGAACGCAAGCTTCCGGGATGGAAATCCAGCAGATTCTTCAATTCCTTTCGTTCGACAAAGTCTCTCCGCAATTCAAGGTGAGACGACAGGTCGAGTTCTCGATCTGGAAGTTTGGGATTTGGAATCGCAGGGCTCTTACGCTCGGAACTCACTGCCAAAAGCCTCGCTCCTGCCGGTCACCTTTTCCTGCCCCAGTCGCTGGGGAGCCACTCACAAGCGCTAATTCGGCGGCCTCTGACTTTTCACTTCTTCATCCATCACTCACCCCGCTGGAAAACTCCTGGCGGACTAACACTTTGTCTCACGAGTGAGGCAATCCCAGGGCGGCGCGCGGTTAATGGGTTTTTCCGCGCGCCGCCCAATTTTTCCTGCCGATGCCGCCGCCCGATCCCGCCATGACGAAGTCCTTGGACTGCGGCAGCCTGCTGCCGCTTTGGGGCCATGCAGCCTGCTGCCGCCCAGACAACCCCAGCTTCACAGAACACCCGGCATTTTCTTCCTCACCTCCCGCGCACCTCCCGCCTGACAGCAGGCTGTCCCGGCGAAAGCGGCAGCAGGCTGCACGCAGTCCGAGGGGCTCCGGAGGTGCCAAAGAAATGCCGAAGCACCTCTTCCAATTTTCAATCTTCAATCCATCATCTCCACTGCAAGACCAACCATGAAACACCCAATCGCCCTGCTGGCCATCCTCGCCACCCAGACTTTTTCCGCTCCCGAAATCCACGTTTCGCCCACTGGCAATGACACCAACGCCGGTTCGGCCAAAAGCCCCTTCGCCACGCTCGAAGCCGCGCGCGATGCGATCCGCAGCAAGGGCGCCAACAAGGGCGCGACGGTCTATCTCCACGGCGGCCGCTACTTGCGCGAGCAGCCGTTCGTGCTCGAACCGCAGGACTCCGGGACCAAAGACCACCCGGTGGTTTACAAAGCCGCCAAAGGCGAAACGCCCGTTCTCGACGGCAGCCGCAAGATCACCGGTTGGAAAAACCTAACCACCGAGCGCCCGGACATCGCGCCCGCCGCCAAGGGCAAGCTCTGGGTGGCCGACACCGAACCAGGCTGGAAATTCGGCTTTCTCTACATCGACGACCAGCCGGCACAGCGCTCGCGCTGGCTCAACAACGACCGCTGGCGGGATTGGCCGAAAAACCACAAGCCCGGCAAGAACGATCGCGCCGGCCAGTTGATCACCTTCGAGGGCGACACCTCCATGCTCAAGCATCTGCCCTCCAACGGCGATACCGAGATGGTCTGCATCCTGGCGCAGTACGGCGTGATGGGCAATGGCGTGGTCACCGATGTCAACCCGGCCGCCGGCACCCTGCGCTGGAACAGCAAGCAACTCAACGTAGCCATCCCGCGCCACCTGAACGAGGTCGGTTACAATTTCGAGAACGCCGTTTCGCTGATCGACGAGCCGGGCGAATGGGCTGTGGATACCGCCCTCGGCAAGGTTTATTACTGGCCGTTGGAAAACCAAAGCCTGGCCACGGCCGACGTCCGCGCGCCGAAAGCCTACCGTTTGCTCCTGCTGCAAGGCGCGGGTGAAAAAGGGCCGTTTGTCCACCATGTGGAGTTCCACGGGCTCACGCTGCAATACACCGATCGCCTGCCGGAAGACCGCTGGCCCGGGGATTGGCTGATCCGCCAGTGGGAAAACGTGGACGCCACCGTCTATCTGCAAGGCACCCACGACTGCACCTTCACCGGCAACCGCATCCTGCGCAGCGGCGCCTACGGCATGACGCTCAAACATCACGCCCAGCGCAATCGCATCGAGGCCAATGAAATCGGCTGGACCGGCAGTGGCGGCGTGTTCCTGGAGGGCTACGGCCCGGGAACGCTCGATGTGAACCGCGAGAACGTGATCGTGCGCAACCACATCCACGATCACGGCCTGGCCAATTACTGGCATTCGCCCTGCATCCAGATCTTCCAAAGCGGCCACAACCGCATCACCCACAACCTGCTGCAACGCTCCGCCTACAGCGCTATTTCCGCCGTCGGCATGAGCCACTGGAACATGGATTCGCAAAGCAACATGATTCCCGGCTCATGGAACGGTCAAGTGCACGACTGGGCGAAAAGCCAGCCCCGCATCCAGGATTTTCCCGCAGATGTGGTCGCAGGAATCAAGGCGAGAACTTACCACTTCGACCGCGATACGATGAAACCCTACATCCACTCCAACGCAAACCTGTTGGAAAAAAATGTGATCGTGAATCCCCATTCGCTCCTCAACGAAGGCGGCGCGATCTACGCCTGGAGCACCGGCAAGGACAACCTCTGGCGCGAGAACCTGATCTTCGTGAACCACGCGATGCCGGGTTCCTCGGTCCTGGCGCTGGACGACCTCACTGAGTATTTCACTGTCGAGAAAAACGTCTTCTGGGTCCACGGCACCATCCTCAACGGCGTCGGCAACCGAAAGAATGAGCGCGGCAACATCATCCGCGACAACCACCGCGTGATGTTCCGGCCCGAGCACGTCGCCCGCGTGAAACACGGACTCGGCTCCTGGTGGTACGATCACGAAGGCCGCGAGCCGTTCGATACGCTCTACACCAAAATCAAAGCCGAGGTTGATTCCAAGGGCGGATGGCCCGGCAACCCCGCCGTCGGCCTCCCCGGCATCGATCCCGCCGCAAAACTCGGCGGCGAAGTTGAAATGACCGTCCCCAAAAACGCACCCGTCACCATCCAGGAATAAGCCTTGGACTGCGGCAGCCTGCTGCCGCTTTGGGGCCTTGCAGCCTGCTGCCGCCCCGACAACCCCAGCCCACAGAGCAACGAGCATTTTCTTTCTCATCTCACCATCACCTCCCGCCTGACAGCAGGCCCCCTTGGACTGCGTGCAGCCTGCTGCCGCTTTGGGATACGCAGCCTGCTGCGATCCCGACAACCCCAGCCCCACAAAACACCCGGCATTTCATTCTTCCTCATCTCGCCATCACCTCCCGCCTGAGAGCAGGCTGTCCCGGCGAAAGCGGCAGCAGGCTGCCGCAGTCCAAGGCCTCCACCACAGCCAAAGAAATGCCGAGTCGTTTCTTCCAACCTCCAATCGTCAAACCCCATGATACCCAGAGCTCCAATTCAAATCGTGAGATTCCTGGTCGCTGCGCTGATCCTCCTGACAGGACCGGTGCTGCAAGGTCAAAACCTCGTGACTAACGGGGACTTTGAAAATGGTTTCACCGGCTGGACCAAT
>JBIHZT010000377.1:0-4566 GCA_044240265.1 Luteolibacter sp.
TGGAGATGAGCATCGCGAGAAACCGCGGCGTCACCAGATAGTCCACTGGATGCACGCCCATCGAGCGCAGCGCGTCGATCTGCTCGGTCACTTTCATCGTGCCGATCTCCGCCGCCATCGCCGCACCCACGCGGCCTGACAGCATCAGCCCGGTCACCGCCGGGCCGAGTTCGCGCAGCATCGAGATGCTCACCAACGGCCCGCCGCCGGTCTCCATGTTCAGCGGCTTGAGCTGGAACAACGACTGCGCCGCCAGCACCGCCCCGGTGAAGGCTCCGGTGGTGATCACCACCGCCTGCGAGCTGAATCCGGTTTCCACCACTTGTTCGAGCATCATCCGCCCGCGGATTTTCCCGTGGACCAGCGAGTCCCACACGGCGGCGACGAGCTTCCCGACCTCGCCGAGATAGGTGAGGAAATCCAGCATGCCGCGTCCGAGAAACCGAATCACTCCTGAATCATGGCCGGTAAAATTCCGCATGGCAATGAAGTTGACCGCCCGGCCATCCCCGGCTAGTTCACTGCACGCACTCTCCCGCGTGATTCAACCAAACAGATTATGATCGAAACTCTCTCCAAAGTTCTACCCCAGCTCGCCTTCATCGCCGCCCTGGCCGGCGTCATCGGCTGGACCCTGCGCGGCCTCACCACCAAGCCCACACCTGCCAAAGCCTCCCCAGCCGGCGACAAGGCCCAGCCGGACCGCTCGAAAAACCTCGAAGCCACTCTCGAAAAATCCAAGGCCGCCCACAAGGCGCTCAAGGCCGAGCTCGAGGCGCTCCAGGCTTCCTCCGTCCCCAAGACCGCTCTCGACGCCGCCACCGCCGAGCTCGAAGCCGCCCGCAAAGAGTTCGACACCGAAGCCAAGCGCATTTCCACCCTCGAAACTGATCTCAAAAAAGCCCAGGACACCATCAAGCACCTCAACGCCCGCGCCAATGACGCCGACAAGGCACAGAAGGACCGCAGCTTCGCCCTCGAAAACGAACTCTCCAAAACCCGCGAGCAACTCGCCATCCTTCAGAACCGCCCGGACGACAGCGCCGAGCTCAACGTGGAAATCGAGCGCCTTCGCGAGTCCGTCGCCGTTTCCACCCGCTTCGCCGGCGAGATGAGAAAACGCGAGGCCGCCGCCGTCGAGGCGCTTGAAAAGGCCGAGGCCAGACTCGCCGAGCTCAGCGATCCCTCGCGCCCTGCCGTGGTTTCCAAGAAAATCGGCCCCGTCGTCGAATCCGGCCGCATCGCCGCCGCCAAAGCCGAGGTCCTCCGCCTGGTGGAAATGAACAAGCAAAAGGAAGTCGCCGCCGCCGTCGAGGAAGTAGCCGAAGTCATTGAGGAAGCACCCACACCCGTCGAACCCGCGTCTGCGGAAGCCGAGGAAGCAGTCGCTATTGTCCAAGAGCACATTGCACCCGCCGAGGAGGCGCTGTTGCCGACCGAGGAGGATATCCCAGCAGTCATCGAGGAAGCGCCTGCGGAGAAAAAAGCCCCGGCACCCACCGAGCTTTTCTCCCTCGATTGATACCGCGAACTGGAGCGCGGAATTTCGGCGGCTGCATTCGACTCCCTGTCACGCGGGAAGTCACAGCACCCCGAAGCGCCGCACCAGCGTTTCCTTCCGGAAGCCGAAAATCATCTTCAACTTCGCCCGCACGAACACCGCGTGGGCGATCGCGCCGAAGGGGGCGAAGCCGAGGCCGTAATGCACCAGGTCCCGCATCAGCACGCCGCCGGGGATTTCCTCGAAGGTATGCCGGTGATGCCAGAACTTGTAGGGGCCGAACCGCTGCTCATCGACGAACGATTTCCCCTCATTCACCGCTTTGATTTCCGTCACCCACGGCACCCAGACGCCGGGCAGGATCTTCACCTTGTAAGTGATGATCTGCCCCTCATACATCTTCTCGCCAGGCAGGCTGACGATCTTGAAGCCCAAATCGTCCGGCGTGATCTCATCAAGATTGCGCGGCGATGAGAAGAATTCCCAAGCCGCTTCCAGCGTGATGGGCAGGCGTTGTTCCTGTTCGAGCGTGTGAATGGTCATAAATCCGCCGCAAGATGGCGCGTTCGTCCGGCCGCGCAAGGCGGGGATTGTCGCAAGTTCCTTGTGTCCGCCGGATGAAGCGGCTAAGCCAGTCGCCATGGATTTTGAAACACTGAGCGCGTGGGCGGATGAGGAATTGAAGGCGTTGATCAAGGTCCTGCCACAGGACATCCAGGACGCCTCGGCGGCGGTGGCGATTTCCTTCGAGGAGAAGCCCGGTCATGGCGCTTACGACGCGGAGTTGGAGGGCGACGAGCTCGGGCTTTTTGAAGGCCCGTCCGCCATGGACGAGGCCGGGCCGGAGGAACTGCCGCGCATCCGGCTTTTCCTCATCAATCTGTGGGAATGGGTCGGCGAGGAGGAGCACGACTACCGCGACGAGGTCGGCACCACTTTCCTCCACGAGCTCGGCCACTACCTTGGCTGGGACGAGGACGAGGTCGCGGAACGTGGGCTGGAATGACCCACCGGCTCCCGGAGTCGAGCGTTACAGACATTTGTTTTTCACTTGGCAGACTTTTGTCTAAATTGAACTCATGGAAACTCTTTTCAACCTGATACCAAGCTCCCCCGCGGTGATGATGCGGCGGATCCGCAGCGGCATCCCGGCGGAAAGCTTCGTGGAAACGGCGGAAAAGTTGGGCTTGTGACCCGGACTCTCAACCGCAAGCGCAAGGCAAACGAGAACCTTTCAGCTCAAGAGTCCGAGCGAATCCTGTGAGTAGTTAGGATCTGGAACATGGCTCGGATTCTGTTTCGCACGGATGAGGCCGTCGCCGAATGGTTGCTGCGTCCCGCCGCGTCACTCGATCACGCCGCACCCTTTGATTTGCTGGATACCGATGTCGGCACGGCGGAAGTGGAGGGATTAATCTCTGGCTTGGCCTACGGGAATTTCCAATAATCCCATTCTCCTGCACCGCATCTGCACCACCCACTTTGCGGGGACGGCCAAGCATGCTTTCGGAGGGCAAGGGGGGATCTACGGCTCTGGGCGATGGCACCAGCGTGGTCGCCCGATTGTTTACACCTCGGCACACCGCTCGCTGGCCCTGCTGGAAATCATGGTCCACTTCGATGCCCGCTGGCACCTCCAGCCGATGGAGGCTTGGGAAATCGATGTGTCAGAGTCGTTCATCCGGATCCCCGCCTGATTAGAGGGATGACTGTCGCAATTCCCCGCGGCGGCGAGGCTGGAATCATCCACAAGCTTTCTCCTTCCCCCGGCGACCAATTCCCGATAACAGATAAGCACCATGGACATTCTCGGATTCATCAAGGGCGAATTGCTGGAAATCATCGAATTCAACGACGACTCGCGCGACACGCTGTCGTGGCGGTTTCCCGACGAGGACAAGGCGATCAAGAACGGCGCGAAGCTCGTCGTCCGCGAGAGCCAGCTTGCGCAGTTCGTCTATCTGGGGCAGTTCGGCGATTGTTTCGGTCCCGGCACGCACACGCTGGTCACCGACAACATTCCGGTGCTCACCAAGCTGAAGGGCTGGAAATACGGCTTTCAATCCCCGTTCAAGGCGGACGTCTATTACGTCACCACGCGCCTCTTCACCGGCAACAAGTGGGGCACCGCGAACCCGGTGATGATGCGCGACGCGGACTTCGGCATCGTCCGGCTGCGGGCGTTTGGTTCGTTCGATTTCAAAATCGTCGACGCGCCGGTTTTCCTCAAGGAAGTCGCCGGCACCGACCACCACTTCCGGCTGGATGAATTCGCCGACACCATGCGCTCGCGGATTGTCAGCGTCTTCAGCGAGGCGCTCGCCTCCTGCGGCGTGCCCGCGCTCGACGTGGCCTCGCGCTACTCGGAACTCGGCGACGCGCTGCTGCCGCTCATCAACCCGCAGGTCATCGCGAAGTATGGCATCGAGATCACCAGCTTCATCGTCGAAAACGTCTCCGTCCCGCCGGAAGTGGAGGCGGCCATCGACAAGCGCTCCAGCATGGGTGCCATCGGAAATCTCAACGACTACGTGAAGTTCCAAATGGCCGAGTCCATGACCAAGGGCGGCGACGGCGGTGGATCCCCCGCCGCGGCCGCCGGCCAGATGGCGATGGGCTTCGGCATGGCGCAGGAAATGATGAAGAACATGCAGACGGGGGCAGCACCCGCCGCCGCCGGCATTCCCGACCTTATGAGCCCGGCGGAGGCCGCGCAAATCCTGGGTGTGACGGAGGCGGACGTAATCGCCTCAGTCGATGCCGGTGATCTAAAGGGCAAGAAAATCGGCGCGGCCTATCGGATTTCCCGCGCCGCGCTCGACGCCTTCCTCGCCGAGTAACCGACGCCACCATGGCCGAAGTCAGCGCATTACGAAAACATCCCTGCCCGGAATGCGGCGGCGATGCGGAGTGGAATCCGGCCAAAAAAGCCCTCGCCTGCCCGTATTGCGGCACCGTCCTGCCGTGGACCGACGGCGAAAACCCGCTCGGCGCGGTGATCGTCGAACATGATCTGGAACAGGCGCTCGCCTCAATCACGCCGGATCACCGCGGGCTCAGGGCCG
>JBIHZT010000017.1:0-15072 GCA_044240265.1 Luteolibacter sp.
CTCCTTCCAGTAGGGGAAATCCCCTTTTTTCAACAACGTGCGCCCGCTGACTCCGAAATTTCCAACCACCCATGATTCGCCGAGCAGTGCCTGGAGCTGCGCCGGATAGGACTTCCCCTTTGCCGCGCCGGAGCCTTGGGTGATGCTGTCGCCGACGCAGGCGACCCGGATGGGGGGCTTGTCGGAAGCCGGGTTTGCCGGTTCGGCAGCCATGGCAGTGGCGGTGCAGCAGCCGACAAGGGCGAAGACAAAACGACGGACCCTGGATCTTTCAGCCATGCGGGAAGTCAATCGAAGTCAGTACGTTTCGTAAATGTTCATTTCAGCCTCAGGGGTTTGTTCACTGCCAGCAATTCACCTTGCGGAGTGCTGTCGCCTTTCGCTTTAGTCGGGAAGTGAAAACTCCGGTATCATCCGGCCGCATCATGCTATTTTTCATACCCAAGGAAATTCGTGCGCTGGAGACCCGTGTCGCGTTGATCCCCGCCGCCGCCGCCAGGCTGGTGAAACTCGGCGCACAAGTCGGCATCGAGTCCGGTGCCGGGCTCGCCGCCGGCCATTTGGATGCGGATTACGAAGCCGCCGGCGCTGCGATCGTCTCCGACCGCGCCGCCGCCATCAGTGCGGCGGATTTTGTGCTTCGAGTGTTGCCTGCTTCACCCGATGAAATCGCACTTCAAAAGCCCGGCTCGCTGGCGACCGGCCTGATGGATCCGTTCGGCTCCCGCGAGCGCATCGAAGCCTACGCCGCCGCCGGGGTGACCGCCTTGTGCAGCGAGCTGATTCCGCGCTCCACCATCGCGCAGAAGATGGACGTGCTCAGCAGCCAGGCGAATCTAGCGGGCTACGTGTCCGTCATCACCGCCGCCGACCAGCTCGATTCCATCCTGCCGATGATGATGACTCCGGCAGGCACGATTTCTCCCGCGAAGGTGTTCATCATCGGTGTCGGCGTGGCGGGCTTGCAGGCCATCGCCACCGCCCGGCGGTTAGGAGCCCGTGTGGAAGCATTCGACACCCGGCCGGTGGTCGAGGAGCAGGTGAAATCACTGGGCGCGAAATTCGTGAAGATCGACATCGGCGAGGTCGGTCAGACCGAGCAGGGATACGCCAAGGAGCTCACGCCGGAACAAGTGAAACTCCAACGCGACGGCATGGCGAAGGTCTGCGCCGCCTGCGACATCGTGATCACCACCGCCAAGGTTTTCGGCCGCAAGGCACCCATCCTTCTCTCGCGCGAAATGATCTCCGGCATGCGTCCCGGCAGCATCATCGTGGACCTCGCCGCCGAAGGTGGGGGAAATGTCGAGGGCACGGTGGCCGATCAGGAAATCGTCACGGATAACGGCGTCCGGATCCTCGGCTGGAGTGCGCTCGAGTGCCGCGTGCCGCGCCATGCCAGCCAGATGTTCGCGGCGAATATGGTGAATCTCATCGAGCACTTCTGGGACGCCGAAACCAAGACCTTCCCGCTCAAGCTCACCGATGAAATCATCAAGGGTTGCATGCTCACCCACGACGGCAAGATCGTTCACGATCGCTTTCAAAACCCCTGAATCCCATGGAACTCGCCCCGCTTCTGTTACTGCTTTTCGCCTTCACCCTGTCGATCTTCCTCGGCTTCGAGCTGATCGCCAAAGTTCCCTCCCAGCTTCACACGCCGCTGATGAGCGGGTCCAACGCGATTTCCGGCATCACCATCGTCGGCGCGCTGTTAGCTCTCAACGTCGGTGAATCCCCGTTGGCGAAATGGCTTGGCTTCGCCGCCGTCGTGCTCGCCACCATCAACGTGGTGGGCGGCTACATCGTGACGGACCGGATGCTCGCCATGTTCAAGAAAAAGGGAGGACCCAAGCCATGAACGCCGTCCTCATCAATCTGCTCTACATCCTTTCCTCGATCCTCTTCATCTTCGGGATCAAGATGCTCGGCTCCGCGGACACCGCGCGCCGCGGCAACCTGCTTTCCTCCGTAGGCATGTTGATGGCGGTCATCGCCACGCTGCTCTATCTGGGCCTCGACTGGTGGATGGTCGCCGGCGGCATCGCGCTGGGTTCCATCATCGGCATCGTCGCCGCCTACCGCGTGCAAATGACGGCCATGCCGGAAATGGTCGCGCTCTTCAACGGCTTCGGCGGGCTCGCCTCCCTGCTCGTCGGCGCGGCGGAATACATCAAGCTGCGTGACGGCGGGATGGGTCACTATCTGAAACTGTTGGAAGCGCAGAGCGGCGTCACCGTGCCCGGCTGGTTTGTGCTGATCGCCATCGGCCTGACCATCCTGGTCGGCGGCGTCACCTTCACCGGCAGCGTCGTCGCCTATGCCAAACTTGCCGGGACGATCTCCGGCCAAGCCACACTCTTCGCCGGGCAGAAGCTCATCAACTTCGTGGTGATGGCCGCCTCGCTCGTCGGCATCGGCCTGATGACCGCGGGCGTGGACAATCAACTGGCGTTCATTTCCGGGGTCGTGCTCGTGGTCCTCTCGCTTGTGCTCGGCGTGTTGATGACCATCCCGATCGGCGGCGGTGACATGCCGGTGGTCATTTCCCTGCTCAACTCCCTATCAGGAATTGCCGCTTCCATGGCGGGATTCATCATCCTGAACAACGTGCTCGTCGTCGCCGGCTGCCTCGTCGGCGCGTCCGGCATCATCCTCAGCCTGATCATGTGCAAGTCGATGAACCGCACCGTCGGCAACGTGCTCTTCAGCGGATTCGGCTCCAACGTGCAGGCGGCCGGCGAGGTGAAGGGCGAGATGAAAGCCTCCTCCGTCGAGGACGCCTACTACGTGCTCGAAGCCGCGCAGAGCGTGGTTTTCATTCCCGGCTATGGCATGGCGGTCGCGCAGGCGCAGCACGCCGTCAAGGAACTCGCCGAACTGCTCGAAGCCAACGGCGCGGAAATCCGCTTCGCCATCCACCCGGTCGCCGGTCGCATGCCCGGCCACATGAACGTGCTGCTCGCGGAAGCGGATGTGCCCTACGAACAGCTCTTCGAAATGGACCAGGTGAACCCGATCATGTCCACGGTCGATGTCGCCATCGTCATCGGTGCCAACGACGTGGTGAACCCCGCCGCGCTTAACGATCCCGGCAGCCCGATTTACGGCATGCCCATCATCAACGCCCACGAGGCCAAGACCGTTTACTGCCTCAAGCGCGGAAAAGGCACCGGCTTCTCCGGCCTCGAAAACGCGCTCTTCTTCGGCGAGAACACCCGCATGCTTTACGGCGATGCGAAAGCCACCGTCTCCGCGCTGGTGGCGGAGTTCGGGAAATAGGCCCGGCACGCAATTCTTCTCCATCAGCGAGTAATTATCGCGCGGAGTGTTTTCACTGTTGCCTCTTCCGGCCATTGCGCTTGCCGCCTGACGCGCGGTCGTGTGAGTCTGCGGTGGCATTGACGACGATTCGAAATACCCAGTTGGACGGATGGCGGGCCTTCGCGGTGCTGGGGGTGATGTGGCTTCATTGGTCGCCGCCGGAATGGCGCGGGTCCTTTCCTTTTGAGATCGGGCTGTTCTTTTTCCTGACGCTGACCGGATTTCTCATCACGCGGATCCTGCTGCGCGAGCGCACGGTGGGGGAAAGCAGCGGTGAAAAGTGGCGGACCAGGACTTACCTGTTTTTTCAAAAGCGCCGGATGCTGCGGATCCTCGTTCCATGTTACGCGGCGATGTTTTTCGCGATCCTTGTCGGCGCGCCGGACATCCGGGAGCATTGGCCGGCCTATTTCGGGCATTGGTCGAATTTTCACATGGCGGGCATGGAGCAATGGCCGTCCGGCACCGCGCACTACTGGACGCTGGCGCTGCAAATGCAGTTCTATCTGGTGTGGCCGCTGGTGGTTTTTCTAACGCCACGGCGGCTGATGGCCGGAGTGCTGGTGCTGTGCGTGATGCTCGCTCCCTTGTCGCGGCGGGTGCTGGAGCGATGGTATCCGGAAATTCATCACAGCGAGGCGATCACGACGACGGCGCTCGACTACCTCGGTGTCGGGGCCTTGCTGGCGCTGGCGCTCGACCACGGGATGAAGGCTGGTGACCGGCGGCTGGGCCTGATGTCGAAAATCGCGTTCGCCGGGTATGTGGTGCTTTATGTTTTCAACGAAATGGACCGGCCGGTTCCGGGTTTCTGTTACTTCCAACAGACCTTGGTGGCGGTAGTCTTCGCGGGGTTGATTTCCGCGACTTTGAAAGGATTCGACGGCGTCATGGGCAGGACTCTGGATCATCCGGTGGTGCAGCATGTCGGGCGGCTGAGTTACGGATTGTATCTGTTCCACACGCCGGTGCCGTTGTTTTTGGGTTGGGTGCTGCCGTGGCTGTGGTTTCCCTTTTTCAGCGGGCCATGGCTTGCGTTGCGCTTGTTTGTTTTCGGCCTGACCTCTTGGGGAATCGCCTGGTTGTGCTGGCGGTATTTGGAAAAGCCGCCGTGGCCAGGTCAGAGGAAAAGTGGTTCCGGATCGTCGGCACGCTGAATCCGCAACGGCTCATGCACAAGGCCGGCGGGCTTGCCGGGCGTCATGATGCGCTAAGGGCTTCTTGTGCGATGGCCTCTCAGGTTACGCTGATTTCGACGGATTGGATCCGGCGAATGCCGGCAACTGGCGGGAGTCGCAGTTCAATCCGAGCGAATCCAGCTCCGAGTAAACCTTGCGCAGCCAGACTTTCACCCGCTGGCGGTCGAGCAGGCCGAGCAGTTGGCTGCCGTCTTCCGAGGCGTGGATCGCCGCCCAGAAGCTGGAGTTCGAGTGATCCACCTGGCGCATCGAGCCTTCATGGAGTTTTGGCAGCTCGATGATTTTCGCGCCGAGTTCCTGTGCGCGGAGTTTTTGAGGCGATGCGTGGAAGGCGTCGAAACGGGCGCCACGGCCATGATTGAGGACGACGACGTAGCGCACCTCGGTTTTGAAATCGTCCAGCAGGCGGCCCAGCATTTCCAGGGAGTCGCGTCCATCGTCGAGGATATGCCAGCAGTTCACCATCACTCCGGCTTCGCGGAAAAGTTCGAGCACTCCGGTGTCATTCATCCATTCGCGCAGTGAGGTGCTGCTTTGCGCGGCGAGGTCCACCACCACTTGCGTGCCGCGGCCTTGCAAGGCGGCTTCCGCGAGGCGGTCCAGGCTTTGAAAGTCCTCCAAGCCCACATGCACGGCGAAATCCTGATAGAAGCGCATGAACGATCCGTGCGAACGATCCGAGTCGAATCCCTGGAGCGGAATTTTCCGGTCGATGCAATATTGGGCGAACACCCGGGACATCACTGATTTTCCCACTCCGCCTTTTTCCCCGCCGATCAAATGCACTTGGTTCATGGGGGCGGGACTTACCACGTTCCCCGTCGTTGGCAAAGCTTGATGTCCGGGCAATCAATAATCCGCCACCGGTCCACTGGCTTGAGCGTTTTCGATTTCCGGAACGGCGGCGGCGAGAGCGGCCAGCGAGTCAAAGGTTTTGCCCCATTTGGCCTCGGACCATACCAGCGGACCGTGAAGCTTCCGGCGGAATCTCTCCAACCGTTCGCGCGCTTCCTCAGTCATCCAGTGGGGCAGCTCCGTGACGGCTCGGGCGGCAACCTCCGCCGTGTCGGTGCGGTGGCAAATCAGCGCGAGATCATTGCCGGCCTCGATGGCGAGCTTCACGTCCTGACCGCGGCCGTAGCGGTTGGTGATCGCCCCCATGTCCAAGTCATCTGTCAGCACGAGATGCCGGTCGAATCCGAGCTGGTCCCGCAGAAATCGCCGGATGAGGCGTGGGGAAAGCGAGGCCGGGAAATCCGGATCGATGTTCGGGAACTCCACATGCGCCAGCATGATCGCGTCCAGCTCCGGCATCAGCGCGGTGTAGGGAATCACGTCCTCGCGCAGCAATTCCTCCAGCGTGGCCGGTGATGAGGGCAGATCGTGGTGCGGATCGGATTGTGCCCGGCCGCAGGCGGGAAAATGTTTCGCGCAGCTCGCGACGGAGCGCTTTCTCAACCACCGGTTCCACTGGCCGGCATAGTCAATCACGCGTTGCGGATCGCGTCCCCAACAGCGGCCGCGCAGGGCGTTCTGGCTTTCCGGGAAATGATCGAGATCGAGCACCGGCGCGAAATTCAGATTGATGCCCAGCAAGCGCAACAAGTCGCCGGTAAACGCCCCTGCTTCCGCGATTTTCACCATGTCCCTGGTGGCTGCGAGCGCCGGCGCGGATGGCGCCACCGGGGCGATGTCCCGGGTCCGCGTGACCCGCCCGCCTTCCTGGTCGATGGCGATGATCGGCATGTCCGAGGACAACTCACGAAGGTCATCGGTCAGTTTCCGCGTTTGCGCGGCGGAGACGATGTTCCGCGTGAAAAGGATATAACCCGCCGGTTGCAGCTTGCGGAAAAGCGCCGCTTCTTCCGACGCAAGTTCCGGGCCGGCGATTCCGAGCACGAGTAGCGAGCCATCCATCATCAGCGGTAAGGAAACAGTTGCGGTGTTTTTTGTCGATGTTTGGTAAAAGGAATACGCGGCTTGCGGAGCTCACCCGCCGGAAGCCACTCACCGTGGGCTGAACAAGCCGCACCACCGTGGGGGGGCGGTGGTGCGGCTGTTTGTCATTCGCCTGGGAGGGGAAATCTTGCCGACAAACTACAGCGGAAACCGGGTCGTTATTTCTTCTTTTTCGCCTCAAGTCCTTCTTTGACCTTGGACTCGATGTCGGCGTAAATGACCGGGTCGCCCTTGAGAAGTTCCTTGGCGGCATCGCGTCCCTGGGCGAGCTGGGTGCCGTTGTAGCTGAACCATGAGCCGCGTTTCTGGACGATTTCCATCTCCAGGGCGAGATCGAGCAGCGAGCCGGTGGAGGAAATCCCCTCGTTATACATGATGTCGAACTCGGCCTCGGTGAAGGGGGCGGCCACCTTGTTTTTCACGATCTTGATCTTGGTGCGGTTGCCGGTGACGGTGCCGTCGGTGGATTTGATCGCACCGATCCGGCGGATGTCCACGCGGACGGAGGAGAAGAACTTGAGCGCGCGGCCACCGGGGGTGGTTTCCGGGTTGCCGAACATGACCCCGATTTTCTCGCGAATCTGGTTGGTGAAAATACAGCAGGTCTGCGCTTTGGAAATCAGGGCGGTGAGTTTCCGCATGGCGGCGCTCATCAGGCGGGCCTGGGCGCCGACGGTCGAGTCGCCGATTTCGCCATCGAGTTCCTGCTTGGTGACCAGGGCGGCCACGGAGTCGAGCACGATGACGGCGATGGCGTTGGAACGGACGAGCGCTTCGCAGATCTGGAGGGCTTCCTCACCGGAGGATGGTTGGGAAACGAGCAGGTCGTCCATGTTCACGCCGAGTTTGCGGGCGTATTGCGGATCGAGGGCGTGCTCGACGTCGATGAAGGCGGCGAGGCCGCCGCGCTTCTGGGCCTGGGCGATGACGGTGAGGGTGAGCGTGGTCTTGCCGGAGGATTCCGGGCCGAACACTTCGACGATGCGGCCGCAAGGGAAGCCGCCGACGCCGAGCGCACGGTCGATGAGGAGGTTGCCGGTCGGGATGACATCGACATCGACGCAGCGGTCATCGCCCAAGCGCATGATGGCGGACTCGCCGAACTCCTTCTGGATGTGTGAGATCGCAAGATCCAGGTTGCGCTTGCGGGCTTCGTTGAGTTTTTCAGTCGCGGATTCTTCGGATGTTTGTTTGGCGGCCATGGCAGTGTGTCGTGTTGAAGAACACCTGACGGATTCCAAAACGACTGGCAACAAAAAAGATGTTCGCTCGAACAAAAAAGTGACTTGCCCGCAGTTGCGCCCGGATTGCGAGTGGAGGGGAGGGGGCAGGGTGGCTCTTTTAGTTCCTGATGCGACTCTCAGGAGGCTGCCATCGTGGTGATGGTGAGGCGGCGAACGGACTTGCGGCCTTGGAGGCGCGACTTTCCCGGTGCGCCTGAAGAGCACGATAACGATAACCCATCAACTCCGGACTGAAACACGTGGTGGTTCGCGTGCGACCTGGGGTCACTTGACTTCGATCTGAAGCCGCGCCTTGCCTTCCGGATCCTTGGCGGGATCCGCTTTCCATACGAGATCGAAACCATCCCCAAGCGGCTGCTTCGACGGGTTGCTGAGGGCGATGGACGAGTTGGGCGATGCGGAGAACTGGATTTTCCGGTCCTTGTAGGAACTGGCGTCGATCTGCACGCCGCTGAGGCCGGGGCCGGTGACCTCCGGGGAGTTCGCGGCGACCGGTTCCATCATGGAGAGCTTCTCGCGCTTGCCGTCCATCCGGCTGATCTGCACACGGTCACCTTTGACTTTGTCCTCGAACGCCTTTTTCGCCTTTTTGTCTTCATCCACTTTCACGTCGGGATAGGCGTTCGGCACTTTGACAGAGATGCAAAAACGGGAGGGATTTTTCAACGCGCCAGGTTCCAGCAGGCGCCCACCCAATGCGATTCCGCCGCGCTCTTCGGTGACGAACACTTCAAAACCGATATCTCCGGTCGCCAGTCCTTTGAAAACGACGTCTTTCGGTTTGTTAGTGGCCGCTTGGGCGCTTTCCAGCGATTCAGGCTTCATCAGCCGCCCGATGACTTTCCCGTCCGGCATCGTTTCCTCAATTTTGAAATCCACTTGGATGGTTAGTTTTTGGGCCACGGGATCCCCTTTTTCGTTGAGCACCTTGATCGACGCCCTGCCATTGGGCGTGATCCCGAACATGTAGCTCCTGGTCTTCAAGCCGACGAAATATCCCAGCCAGTCCTTTTCATTCATGGATGGCAGCTCGGCGGATGCCGGTAAAATTCCGGCGATGCCGATAAGTCCCGCCGCAAACGCCGCCGTGCTGAAATTTCTCATGGTCATGGAATCAGGCAATCTTATCGCCCCCATCGCCGCCAGCGAAAAATCCGTGCGAGTCCGCTCAAAGATAGGTCACCAGCCCCTTGACCGTCTCCTCGTCCAGCCTTCTTACCAGTGCGATGGCCAGCGCCACCATGTGCAAATAGTCGTTCAAATCGATGATCGCGTTGTGCGAGTGGATGTAGCGCGCGGGCACTCCCAGCACGATGCAGGGGATCCCCTCGTTCGCCACGTGGAATGAGCCGGCGTCCGTCCCGCCACTGCGCCGGACCGTCACTTGATGCGGGATTCCCTCTTCCCGCGCCGTCTCGATGGCGAGCCGTGCCAGCCGTGGATTGGTGATGGCAGAGGGATCGAACATCCGGATCTGGACCCCGCCGCCGAGCCGTCCCTGGCATTCCGAGCGGGCGAAACCCGGCGCGTCATCCGCCGGTGGCCCTTCCAGGATGATCGCCACATCCGGCTTCGCGAAATTCGCCGCCGTCTTCGCCCCGCGCAGCCCCACTTCCTCTTGCACCGTCCCGCACAGGATGAGCCGGTTCGGATGCGCGGACTGCGCTAAAATCTGCCCCGCCTGGATCGTCCCGGCCATGCCCACCCGGTTGTCGAACGCCTTGGCCATGAACAAATCCTCGCGGCCCATCGGCATGAACGCCGACACCGGCGCGATCGGATCGCCCAACGAAATTCCAAAATTCTCCACCACGTCGCGTCGCGTCTCAGCTCCCACGTCGATGAACATCTGGTCGATCGACATCACCTGCCGCCGCTGCGCCTCGGGCAGGAAATGCGGTGGCCGCGAGGCAATCACGCCCAACACCTTGTCCCCGCCGCGGGTCAAAATTTCGACCCGTTGGGAAAGCAGATTGTGCTCCCACCAGCCGCCGATCCCGAGGAACTGGATGAATCCGTCGTGCGTGATGTTCTGCACCATGAGGCCCACTTCGTCCATGTGCCCGGCCACCAGCACGCGCGGCCCCTCGTCCCCGGTTTCGCAAAAAACCGAGCCGTTCCGATCCGCCGATAGCTCGCCGCACTCCTCCAGCTCATCCACGAAAATCGCCCTGACCTCGTCCTCATGTCCTGAAACCGAGTGGGCCTCCGTCAATTCCTGCAACAATGAAACCGCCTTCGTCCGCATGGCGGAAAGCGTGTGAAACGCCGCCGCCCGTTCCAAGCCCGATCTTTGGCTCAAGTGGTGGACGCGCCCAGGTGGTGGCAGATTTGGACGTAGCCAATTGATGTCGCAACAAGCTTGATACATCACTTCACTGATGGGAAAACCCGCTTACGCGTCTGAAATTCACCCCACCATGAGAAAAGCCCGTTCCGCCTTCACGTCCCTACCGGGAACCTCCTCGGTCATCCAACTCTGCCATTCCTCATTCGCCGGTCCCTGGCCGAAGATGGAGGCGGAGGAGCTGGATGCTGTGCGCGACGAATTGTTCCGCCATGCCGAATTTTGCGGCGTCCGCATTCTCGCCTTCTCCCTGCTGCCCACTTCCTTCGATCTGCTGCTGGAGATTCCAACCAATCTCCACCTGAGCAAGAAGGAGATGATGCAACGCATCAAGGCGAACCTGACCCAACAGGTAGCGACCGAGCTGCTCGACCAACTCCGGCGGAATGATCCGGACGCGTGGCTGCGTGCCGAATCCTACTTTGGGAGCGCTAGCATTCTCCTTAAGCGCTTCAAACACAGCACCGCTATCCACTATCACCAGCGGCACAACACCTCCGGCACCTTGTGGGGCTCGCGGTTTTCATCCTCGTTCGTCGAACCCGGCCATGCCGCGCGCGTCGTCGCCGCCTGGGTAGATCACGGCTGCGTCCGCCACGGGAGCGGCCCGTCGCCGGAGGAATATCCTCATTGCACCATCGGCCACGCGGTGTCCGGAAACAAGGAGGCGCGTGCGGAGATCGCGAAGCTTTTCCTCCCCGGTTCCAAGTCATCCTGGTCCCCCGTCCTGACAGCCTGGCGGGATTTCTGCTCCGGCGAACCCGAGTCACCCAAGCCGACACGCGCAGGAACCGTCGGCCCACCGCTCAACCGAAGCCAGTTGCTCCGTCATCCGGTGCCGCATTTCCATGGCGGCCTCGCCATCGGATCGCGCGATTTCGTGGAACGCGTTTTCGAACTCAACTCCCACTATTTCAGCAAGGAGCGCGCGACCGGTGCCCGCTTTATCACCGGACAGAATGACCCCGACTTTTTCACCCTGCGCGACAAGGGTGACCTGCGCAAGCCACCTCGCTCCCAACGCGGCTCACTCGCCGGGATTTAGGGAAAACCAGCAAATCCAGCAATTTAAAGAGACAAGATTGCACTCCCGGAGCATTTAAGCGACAAGAAGTGCGCCGCCCATGACCCAGTTTTTGATCGAACCCGCTCGCCGCACCGGTTGCGAGGACATCCCCGCCCTCACCGAGGTTCTGAAAACCTCCGCCCAGCGCCAGCGCTCACCCATCGACGACGTGCTCGACGCCGGCTTGGTCGATGAGGAAAAATACATGCGCGAGCTCGCCCAATACCTCGGGCTGGAGTGGCTGGAGAGCATCCCGATGCCGGAAGTGCCGCTGCCACTGCGCGAAGCCTGCGGTCCGCGGCTTGCGCTGCGCCACCGTTTGCTGCCGGTCGCGATCGAGGGCGAAGGTGACCACAAGCGCCTGAAGCTCGCCACGTTCGATCCATTCAACCTCGTCGCCCGCCAAGCCGCCGCCCAGGAACTCGCGCTGCCCATCGACTGGTGCATGGTTTCCCGCAAGCGCCTGCACGAAGCACTCCGCCGGCTTTACGGGGTGGGTGCCGACACCTTCGAGCAGATCCTCGAAGGCCGCGATTTCGACTACGACGCGATCGATAGCGGGGAAGACGAGGCGAACGTCATCGACCAAGATGACGACGAGGAGGCCTCCGTCGTCAAGTTCGTCAACCAGATCATCCGCGAGGCGCTCGACCAGCGCGCGACCGACATCCACGTCGAGCCGCTCAGCACGAATCTCCGCATCCGCTATCGGATCGACGGCCGCCTGATCGAGATCGCCGTGCCGGAAAACATCAAGGCGCTGCAAAGTTCCGTCATCGCCCGTTTGAAAATCATGGCCCGCCTCGACATCGCCGAGCGCCGCGTGCCTCAGGATGGCCGGATCAACCTCCAGTTCGAAGGCGCGACCATCGACGTCCGCGTCGCCACCGTGCCGACCGTCGAGGGCGAAAGCGTTTCCCTACGTCTCCTCAACCAGGAGAAATTCAACATCGCCAAGCTCGGCATGGAGCCGTTCGTGCTCAAGAAAATCGAGTCGCTGCTCCACCTGCCCAACGGCATCATCCTCATCACCGGCCCGACCGGTTCCGGAAAATCCACCAGCCTCTACTCCTTCCTGACCGAGGTGAACCACCCGGAGCGGCGCATCGTCACCGTCGAGGACCCGGTGGAAAACAAGCTCACCGGCGTCATGCAGATCGCTGTGAAAAACGAGATCGGCCTGACCTTCGCCACCGCGCTCCGCTCCATTCTCCGGGCCGACCCAAACATCGTCATGATCGGGGAAATCCGCGACCTCGAGACCGCGGAAATTGCCATTCGCGCCTCGCTCACCGGTCACTTGGTGTTCTCCACCCTTCACACCAACGACGCCATGGGCGGCATCAGCCGGCTCATCGACATGGGCGTGGAACCCTTCCTCGTCTCCGCCGCCGTCCGCGCCTTCCTCGCCCAGCGCCTCGTCCGGAAACTTTGCCCGCATTGCAAAACCCCCCGCGAAGTCAGCGATCAGGACCGCCGCGATCTCGGCATCCCGCTGCACATCCCCGGCCAGGTTTATTCGCCAAAAGGCTGCGACCGCTGCCGCATGACCGGCTTCTCCGGCCGACTCGCCATTTACGAAATCATCCTGCTCACCCAGCCGATGCAGGAACTCGTCGCCCACCGCGCCCAAGCCGTCGAGCTCCGCGCCCAAGCCGTCCGCGATGGCTACATCCCGATGCGCGAATACGGCTGGCACAAGGTCATGAAGGGCGAGACCACCATCGAGGAAGTCATCTCCGTCACCTCGTCGGATATCGGCGGGGATTGATCCAATTTCAGATTTCCAGCTTTCAGCATTTCAGTTCTACCCAAACGATGCCCATCTTCGCCTACAAAGCCCTCGCCTCCAACGGCTCCGTCACCACTGGCGAGCTCGACGCGGCGGATCGCCCGGAAGCCTTGCGGGTGCTCGATAAAAAAGGCCTCCAGCCGGTCAATCTCAAGGAAATCGCAGTCGCCGCCTCCGCGAAGAAGACCAGCGGCAGCGCCAAGACGAAGGCCGACGACAAAGACACCGCCAAGGGCAAGGACGACGCCAAAGACGCCCCGATTCCCGAGGGCCCGATCAAGCTCAAGCGCCAGGAAGTCGTGCTTTTCACCGAGGAGCTTTCCGACATGCTCAGCGCCGGGCTCCAGCTCGAGCCCGCGCTCAAGTCCATGGAAAACCGCCAGGAACTCGGCAACCTCAAGGCCGTCTCTTTCAAAATCCGCCAGATCGTCCGCGACGGGGTGAACTTCTCCGTCGCCTTGAAAAAAGTCAGCCCCAGCTTCGGCCCGCTGTATTGCTCGCTGGCCGCCGCCGGTGAAGCGTCCGGCGCGCTCGACGACATTCTCAAACGTCAGGCCCACTACCTGAAAACCCTCGCCGAGCTCCAGGCCCGCCTCATCCTCGCGATGATCTATCCGGCGTTCCTGATCCTCGCCGGCGTCGGCGTCTCCATCATTTTCATCACCGTCCTCATCCCGCAGCTCACCGCGCTTATCGAGACCAGCGGCGGGAAAATGCCACTCGGCGCCGCCATCCTCATCGGTGCCTCCGCGTTCATCAAAAAGTGGTGGATCGTCATGATCCTCACCATCATTGCCGCGTTGATTTTCTTCAAAGCGTGGAAAGACAACGATGCCAACAAGCCCGCCTGGGACCGCATGAAGCTCCGCTTGCCGCTCATCGGCCCGGTCATCACCAGCCGGTTTTACGTCCAGTTCCTCGAAACCATGGCCAACCTCGTCGGCAACGGCCTGCCGCTGCTTCGCGCCCTCGAGCTCTCCCGCGACGCCACCCAGAACCGCGGCCTGCGCGGCGAGCTCGACAAAGTCATCGCCCAGGTCGGCGACGGTCGGTCCTTTTCAAAAGCCCTCGTCCGCAACGGCGCGTTCCCGCCGCTGCTCATCGACATGATTTCCGTCGGCGAGCAAACCGGCCGCATCGACCACTCCCTGCGCCGCGCCGCCGAGCGCTACGACAAGGAGCTCGACAAGAGCCTGCAACGGATCATGGCGCTCGTCATGCCCGTGGTCCTCATCGTCATGGCCGGCCTCATCGGCACCATGGCCTACCTGATGATCACCGCCATCTTCCAGACGATCTCGAATTTGCACTAAACGGCAGTCCAAGGCTGATAGTCCGCTGCCTGTGCGGCCTGCCGCTCCAGCGACCCGCTCCGTGAGGAAGCTTTTGTCCCGGCCCTCGCCCTTCTGGCCAAATCCGCCCGCTGTGCCAGACTGACGCGCCAAAAATGTGACAAGCTGTCGCAAGTTGGCCTGGTTTCGGTCCCTCTGACGCCAGATCGATTTTTCTAATCTTATCACAATTAGTGAATTAGGGGAATTTCTGAATATCCGGCACATGGCTTGCAAAAACCCCGGCATCATCACCCGCCGTCACTGGCAAACACTGAAAGGAAACCAACTTATGTCCAAAATCCTCGGAATCGACCTCGGAACCACCAACTCGTGCATGGCTGTCATGGAAGGTGGCGAATCCACGGTCCTCGAAAACTCGGAAGGCGCACGCACCACCCCGTCAGTCGTCGCATTTGCCAAAAACGGTGAGCGCCTCGTCGGCCAGGCCGCCAAACGCCAAGCCGTCACCAACCCGCAAAACACCATTTTCTCGGCCAAGCGCCTCATCGGCCGCAAGTTCTCGGAACTCAAGGAAGCCGACAAGCGCATGCCCTACACCATCGTCGCCGCCGCCAATGGCGACGCCCACATCCAGGTGGAAGTCGCCGGCGAGAAGAAGACCTACTCGCCGCAGGAAATTGCCGCGATGGTCCTCGGCAAGCTCAAGGCCGACGCCGAAGCCAAGCTCGGTGAAAAAATCACCCAGGCCGTCATCACGGTGCCCGCCTATTTCAACGACTCCCAGCGCAACGCCACCAAGGCCGCCGGTGAGATCGCCGGCCTCGAAGTGCTTCGCATCATTAACGA
>JBIHZT010000378.1:0-4554 GCA_044240265.1 Luteolibacter sp.
CTCGCTGCTGGAGGGCAACGTGGTCGGCCGCCGGGCGCTGGATGAAATCATGCGGCTCTATCCGCCGGGCAAGCTGGCTAGCGAGCCGCCGGAGATCCCCGAGTGGGAGCACGGTGACACCGCGGAGCCGGACGAACTGGTGGTCATTTATCACAACTGGGACGAGATCCGGCGGCTGATGTGGGACTACGTTTCCATCGTCCGCACCGACAACCGACTGCGCCGGGCCACCGCGCGTTTGAGAAATTTGAAGAAGGAAGTCCGCGAGTTTTACTGGGGCCACCGCGTCAATGCCGACATCCTGGAGCTGCGGAACCTCGTCGCCGTGGCGGGCCTGATCGTCGAGTGCGCCACCCGCCGCAAGGAGTCGCGCGGGCTGCACTACACGCTCGACCATCCGGATTCCGAGCCGCGTTTGTGCACCGATACCGTGCTGCGGAAATTCTAACGCGGAGGGGATGTCTCGTTCTTGTAAATGGACGAGACGTCCATTCCCTTAAGCCGGAAAATTACTGGTAGGTCCGCCCCTTGTGGCGGATGAAGCCGTCGGTTTCGACTCCGTCCGGATCGCGGTGGGTGAAATGGATCAGGCCGCCGAGGTCGTTCCAGATATACTCCCCTTTAACCACCACCCGGTCCCTGAGTTTGAGGCGGTCAATCCGCGGAACCAGGTCGATGTTGTGGACGATGAGTAGGGTTTGGCCGCTGGCGAGCTTGATGATGAAGCGTTGATGGGGGATGTCCCACGTGTCGTCGGAGAGCTTGTGCGTCACCACTCCAGTGCATTGCACGGTGAACTCGCTGATGCCGTTTCTGAATGCTCTGGCGAGCAGTCGGTCGCTCGCGCTGAGGGAGATGGGCTTCGCACTCGAGTGAGGCCTGACCGTGCTTGATGGTGGGCTGGAATGCGCGGGGAACAGGGGCAGACAGAGCGATGCCAGAATGAGCGGGATAATACGCATAAGCTGATCATACGGATTCCCAAGTGGTTGTAAACGCTGCGGGACAAAAGAAAAGCGCGCGTTGGATATCCCCCCGGATCTCGCAACGCGCGCTTTTTCCCAACCCCTCGCTTGAGTCGTGTTCGGTTGACTTCCCCCCGGAGATCAATTCGAAGCAGGTGACCCGGCTTTTCGAGGCTGGAGTTTTGAAGAGGTGAACCTCGTTCAGAACGGATTCAAATTGCCTGAAGATCAGGAAATTTGAAGGAATTTGTAGTCTCGATTTCGGCCAACTAGTCCCAAAATCGGCCATAAGCGCCGAAATCGGCGTTGGAAGTCAGGGGAAGTTGAAAATTCAGAGATGGAGGGCAGGAAAATGGACTGGAACGGCACCCGTCGAACGGTGATGGTTCCGAACAGTCACCGTGTCCGATCTTTTCACCACTCCCGCCGCGCTTCCAGGTAAGCCGAATCCCGCCGAGCCGCTCGCCGCGAGGATGCGGCCGCGCTCGCTCGACGAGGTGGCGGGACAGCAGCACATCCTCGCACCGGGCAAGCTGTTGCGGCGGGCAATTGAGTCGGACCGCTTCACCTCGCTGATTTTCTACGGACCGCCCGGCACCGGGAAAACGACGCTGGCCAGCGTGATCGCGCGGACGACCGGGTCCCGCTTCGAATCGCTCAACGGCGTGGAGTCGAACGTGGCGGAAATCCGCGCGAAAATCGATCAGGCCCGCACCTGGCGGGACCTGCGCGGTGAAACGACCATTCTTTTTATCGACGAGATCCACCGCTTCAACAAGTCCCAGCAGGACGTGCTGCTGCCGCACATCGAGCGCGGCGTGGTGCGGTTCATCGGTGCGACGACGCATAATCCGTATTTCCATGTGAACTCGCCGCTGGTCTCGCGCTCGCAGATTTTCCAACTGGAGCCGGTGCCGGTGGAGGATATCATCGGCGTCCTCGTGCGGGCCTTGGCCGATGAGGAGCGCGGCCTCGGAGAATATTCCGTCGCCGCCGATCCCGACGCGCTCCGCCACCTTTCCGAAAAATCCGATGGCGACGTGAGGAAGGCGCTGAGCGCGCTGGAACTGGCGGTCCTAACGACCCCCGACGAGGGCGGCACCGTGCGCCTGACGCTGGCCGTGGCGGAGGAATCCATTCAGCGCAAAGCGGTGGTCTATGACGCCCATGGTGACGCGCACCACGACACGATTTCCGCCTTCATCAAGTCCATCCGCGGCAGCGATCCAGACGCGGCGCTCTACTGGCTGGCGAAAATGCTGCACGCCGGTGAGGACCCGCGCTTCATCTCGCGGCGCTTGGTGATTTCCGCCTCCGAGGACATCGGTTTGGCGGATTCCAACGCGCTGCGGGTCGCGCTCGACGCGCACGGGGCGTTCGAGTTCATCGGCATGCCGGAGGGGCGGATTCCGCTGGCCCACGCGACGGTCTATCTGGCGACCGCGCCGAAATCCAACACCGCCTACGCCGCGCTCGGCAAGGCGATGGACGATGTGGAAAACGGCAGGACGCTCGCCGTGCCGGTCCATCTGCGGACGAATACCCGGAAAAAACTCGCAGCGGCGTCCGGCGAGTCCGAGGCCGCGATGCAGTATCTTTACGCGCATGATTTCGAGGGGGCTTACGTGCCGCAGGCGTATTTGCCCGAGGGGAAAATCTACTATCAACCCGGCGACCAGGGGATGGAAAAACGCATCAAGGAGCGCCTCGACTATTGGCGAAACTCGATGGGGTGAGCCTGGAAGGCCACACATCCCCGTGACGGATGCCGCCTCGTTTCCACTTGCGCGGTTCATGAGGCGGGCTTATCGCCGCTTGCATGAACTACCGCGCCGCCTGCCTGCTTGCCTGCGTTCCGCTCCTTTTTTCCTGTGAGGAGAAAAAGGAGGTCATCGTGACGGAAACCCGCGCGGCAACGACCCGCGACAAGGCGCCGAAGCTTTTCGCGACCAGTGACGAGCGGTTCCGCGATGCGAAGCCAAGCCCGGTGAAGGCGGAAAATCCGGTCGGTTGGCTGGCGCTGCCGGCGTCGCAATTCCGCATTCTCAACTATCGCTTCGGCGAGAGCGGGACGGGCGAGGTCTGGGTGTCGATTTCCCAAGGCACCGTGCTGGACAACGTGAACCGCTGGCTCAAGCAGTTCGCCGCGAATCCGGTGGATCAGGCGGCGCTGGAGAAGCTGCCGACCGTTTCCCTCGCCGGATCCGCCGGGGTTTTCGTAACGGCGGAAGGCGAATACGCGAGCGGCATGGGCGCGCCACCCAAGCCGGGATTCGCCCTGGCCGGGGTGGTCGCCTCCGTCGGCGGACAAATCCTCACGGTGAAAATGGTGGGGCCCAAGGCGGAGGTGGAGGCCGCGAAACCGGTGCTTGAAACTTACGCCAAAAGCCTGCGCATGGCTGAATGATCCCCCTCGAAATTTTCGTAATAGCGACCCGCCTTTCCTGATCATGGATTCCTCCGACACGACGATTTACCAAAAAGCGCCCCGCTCCCTTCCGGGGAAAATCCTCGACGTCCTCTCGGGGTTCGGCCTGGCGACCATCACGATGCTGCTGCTCGGGCTGCTCACCTGGTTCGCCACGCTGGAGCAGATCGACAACGGCTTGTATCCGACGCTGATGAAATATTTCGACTGGAAGTCGGTGTTTCTGCTGCCCGAGCTCAACGGTAAAATGGTCCCGCTGCCGCTGCCCGGCGGCTACTGGGTGTGTGCGGTGCTGCTGCTTAATCTAACTCTCGGCGGCATCATCCGCATCCGCAAGGGCTGGCGGCACTATGGGAATCTCATCGCCCACTTCGGCATCATCCTCATGCTAGCGGGCGGCGGCGTGGCGCATCATTTCTCCGAGCGCGGAAACATGGCGGTAGGGGAAGGGGAATCGTCCAACGCGGCGGAGGATTATTTCGAATACGTCGTGGAGGTCACCGAAATCAAGGACAGCAAGCCCGGCACCGTGCATGTCATCCGCGGCAAGGACATCGAGGACCTGGAGGACGCGAAACTCCGCACCTTCCGCCTGCCGGACATGCCCTTCGACCTCGAACTGACCGGTTATTTGAAAAATACCGTGCCGGTCTCCGCCAACGAGCGCGCGCCGGACCGCCAGCAGTTCGTGGCGGACGGGTATTTCCTGATGGAGAAGCCCAAGCTGCCAAAAGCCGAGGAGGCCGAGCGCTTCACCGCCGGTTGTTACGCACGGATCGTCAATCGCGACGGCACCAAGTCGGCGCCGTTCATCCTCGCGGGTGCGAGTTTCCATCCGTTTTCCTATCGTCTCGGCGACCGCGTCTTCACCGTGGACATGCGCAAGCGACTGTGGCCGATGCCGTTCACGCTCAAGCTCGACAAGTTCACCGCCGCCTTTCACCCCGGCACCATGCGGCCGGCCAAGTTCGTTAGCGAAGTCACCCGCATCGAGAACGGCGGCGAGGCCAAGGTCACCATCCAGATGAACGAACCGATGCGCTACGAAGGATTCACGTTCTTCCAGGCGAGCTACGGCCCGCCCGGCGCGGGTCCCGGCGACAAGATGTATTCGGTTTTTGAAATTGTCAGAAACCCCGCCGACAAGTGGCCGGAATACAG
>JBIHZT010000379.1:0-4552 GCA_044240265.1 Luteolibacter sp.
AACCGTCGGCGTCGGGCAGAATGAAATCACCGTCCGCTCGATGGTGGATTTTTTCCTGTTGATCATGATCGCCGGTGCCGGGGACGAGCTTCAGGGGATGAAAAAAGGAGTCATCGAAATCGCTGACTTGTTAGCAGTGAACAAGGCGGACGGCGACAACGTGAGCCGCACGAAGCTCGCCTGCACTGAGTATAACCGGGTGCTGCATTTTCTCCAGCCCGCCACGGCCGGCTGGCGGACGCGTTGCACCACCTGCTCCGCCTTGATTCCGGAGACCCTTGTCGAGTTGTGGGAGACGGTGGAGAAATTCGCCGCCACGACCCGCGAGTCCGGGGCGTTCGCCGCGCGGCGCAAGCACCAGTCGATCGAGTGGATGCACGCGATGATCGCGGAGGAACTGCGCCACCGGTTTTTCCGCAACGAGCGGGTGAAGCGGCTTCTGCCGGAACTTGAGAAACAAGTGGCCGGTCAGGCGATCCCGGCGGCGACCGCGGTGCGGATGATCATGGAGGACGGCTGACGCCGGAAGTTTTTGGTTTCGTTAGCTTGTGGCGACGGGCGGAAAGCGGTTACTCTCCGGGTATGAAACTTGGTTACGTGATTCTCTACGTCAAGGATGTGTCCGGATCGATTGCGTTTTACGAAGAAGCATTCGGCCTCAAGCGCCGCTTCGTCCACGAGGCGGGATTATATGGGGAAATGGATACCGGCGCGACCACGTTGTCATTCGCCGCTTACGGCTTGGCGAAATCCAACCTGCCCTGTGAGTTCCGGAAAAACGGGCTTTCCAAGCGGCCCGCCGGGTTTGAAGTGGCGTTTACGACGGATGACGTGCAGGCGGCTTACGACCGCGCTCTGGCGGCAGGTGCCACTGCGGCGGCATCGCCGATGACCAAGCCGTGGGGGCAGATCGTGGCGTTTGTGCGTGACAAGGACGGCATCATCGTCGAGCTCTGCTCGCCGGCGGTCCATTCCTGAGCGGCCTGAGCGGCGCGGTGGTCTCGTGTGTCCTGCTGCCATGCCTGATTTTTTGTGATTTCCACAAAGTGACAGGCGGGAAGTATTCCACGTGCCGAAAGGAAGAGACAGGCTGGAAGCCTGTCTCCCTTTTTCACAAATCCTGACGAGCGGTTGTTAGTCGGCGAGTTTTTCCACGAGCACCTCGTGGCGGGTGCCGTCGATGGTGAGGACCATCTGCCTGCGACTGGCGACGTTGACGTTGGACGGCGGCGACGACGCAATTGCTGCCGGTGCCGGCGCGGCGGCTGGTTTCGCGGGCGCGGGTTTCGCCTCCTGTGGCGGGATACCTTTGACGACGGCTTCGATCTGTTGGGGAAACATGGCGAAGAGCACGGCGATCTCGTCCGTGGCGGGCAGGCCCTTTTCGACCGCCTGCTTGCGGTAGCCTTCGAGGCCGGGTTGCAGTAAATCGGCGGGGCGCTCGGTGATGGCTTTGCGGCCGGCTTGTTTCTCGACGAGCGCGAGAATCTCCGGATTGATGGGCCCCGGGGCTTTGCCGTATTTGCCGAGAGCGATGTCCTGCGCGGGCTGGCAGATCATTTTCCAGCGGCCGAACTTGATGTTCATCATCGCCTGGGTGCCGACGATCTGCGAGGTGGGCGTGACCAGCGGGATCCAGCCGAGCGCCTCGCGGACGACGGGAATTTCGCGGACGACTTCGTCGAACTTGTCGGCCATGCCTTGTTCGGCGAGTTGGTTGCGGAAGTTGGAAAGCATGCCGCCGGGGACCTGGAAAACGAGGATGTCGGAGTCCACCCGCTCGTTGGCCGGGCTGGTGAATTTCGAGAGTTGTTGATAGACGTCCTCGAAGTGCAGGCGGAGTTCCTGGAGCTTCGCGGTATCGAAGTCGGGACGGCGCGAGTGGCCTTCCAGCAGGGCGAGCATGCGCACGGTGTCGGGCTGGCCGGTGCCGTTGGCGAAGGGGGCGATGGAGGTCTCGACGGTGTCCACGCCGGCATCGATGGCGGCGAGGTAAGCGGCGGCGCCGAGGCCGGCGGTGTCGTGGGTGTGGAGCGTGATCGGGATGCCCACCTTGCCCTTGAGCTCCTTGACGAGGTCGTAGGCGATCTTCGGCGTCATGATGCCGGACATGTCCTTGATGCCGATGGAGTGGCAGCCCATTTTTTCCAGCTCGATGCCCATCTTGACGAAGGCTTCGATGGTGTGGACCGGGCTGGTGGTGTAGCAGATTTCGCCGCGGGCGTGCTTGCCGCATTTGAGCACCGTGTTGATGCAGGTGGTGAGGTTGCGGGTGTCGTTGAGCGCGTCGAAAATGCGGAAGACGTCCTGTCCTGCATCGGCATCGGCGCGGACGAAGGCCTCCACGACGTCGTCCGGGAAGCTGGTGTATTGCACGATGTTCTGGCCGCGGAGCAGCATGATTTGCGGCGTTTTGGGCGCGGCCTTCTTGAGGGCGCGGAGGCGGTCGAACGGGTTTTCCCCGAGATAGCGCAGGCAGGAGTCGATGGTGGCGCCGCCCCAGGTTTCAAGACCGCTGAAGCCCATTTCATCGAGTATGGGGGCGGCTGGCAGCATCTGCGCGGTGGTCATGCGGGTGGCGGCCAGGGACTGGTGGCCGTCGCGCAGGACGGTGTTGTTGAATGTGACGGGGACCATGATGTTGAAGAGCGAGGTTGGAGGTCGTGGTGGGGTTTCCTGCTGGAAACCGTCAGAGGATGTGACATCCGCGCGGACTCTGGCTAGGCTGATTGTCCGGTGTCCTGCGCGGGAATTGCTATTCCGCGCGCAATTGCCGGATTTGTTCCTCGGTCGCCGCCGCCTCCTTGGGAAGGTTTGCCTTTTCGTAGGCTTTCTTCAGGCCGAGGAGGGCGTTCATGTCGTTAGGAAACGAGCCGAGCGCGCGCTGATAGGCCTGGATGGCCTCGGTCGGCTGATTGAAGGTGAGATAGTATTCCCCGAGGCGGATGGCCAGCGGTGTGAGGATCACGGGCGGAAACATCATCGTCGCCGGGTGCTGGCGGTCGGTGGCGGAGGCGAACCAGTTGTAGGCCGTGCCGGCGGTGTCCTTGGGGCCGGCGAGGGCCAGCTGGCCGCGAATGTCGCTGGCGAGGACTTCCAGCGCGCGGAAGGCGCGGGTCCACAGGGCGCGCTCGCCGATGGCGTTTGCCGTGGACTGGGTCTTGCTGAAATGCGCGCCGTGCTGGCTCATGGCAACGGTGACTTCGCGGGCGGTCATGAAATTTTTCTCATCGATCCTGCGCTTGGCTTCGAGGGCGAAGCGGAGTCCGTCGATCCACCAGTAGGCGAGGGATTTTCCCTGGTATTCCCGCATTTCGGCGGGCTTGGGCAGCGAGGCGAGGGCTTCGAGGGCGTTTCCGGGTAAATTGCGGTGGAGGAGGATGCGGGCCGGGAGGGTTTTCGCCTCCCACAGCAGGAGGCGGGCACCGGGTGCGGCCGCGCGGTCTTTCGGGACGGGCGTGGCGGCGACTCGCAGGGCCGCGGCGTAGGCGGTGTCGAAGTCGCCTTTGGAAACCAGCGAGACGATGCGGTAGCACTCCGCTTTCACCCACTCGGGGCAGTCGGCGAGGGTGGCCTTGTTGCTCTTCATCCATTTTTCAAAATGGGAGGATGCGCGTCCGAATGCGGTGGCCGCCTTGCCATGGCGGCCGCTGCGCCATTCGTAGTGCCCTAGCAGATGGAAATACGGCGCATAGTCCGGAGACATCTGGCACAGCCGGGCCGCGAGATCGGTCGAGCCGCTGAGGTCGGGGCCGTCGGCGCGGATGGATAGCAGCGCGTTGAGCGGCACCGGGCTTTGCGGGAATTTTTCGACGAGTGCCAGCAGGCTTTTCTCCGCCGCTTCCTGATCGGGAGTGGCGGCGCCGAGTTCATCGTAGCCGCCCCGGCTGAAAAGCGCGGCGAAGATGCCCGCCTGGAGGTCGTTGGGGAAATTCGCAGCAACCTTGCGGAAGGCGTTGGCGGCACCGGTGGGGCCTTCCTCGATGTATTTGATCAAGCCATAACAATAGCCACGCTCGAGTTCGGTGCCTTTATTCTGATCCACCAAATCGAGCAGGCGGGAGGTCACCGCGACGCGGGCGGAGTCGTTTTCCGGCGACGGGGTGAGCAGGGACATGAGCATGCCCCAATGCGCGAGCAGGCACTCCGGGTCTTCGCGCATCGCCGCGGCGAAATGACGGCTCGCCTCGAATTCCCAGCCGCCGTGGAGGTGGTTCATGCCCTGGTTGACGTGGGTCTGCGCCTTGTCCGTGGCGGCGGTGACGGCCATCTGGATCCCGGCGGGGAAATTCATCATGGCCGGTTCGCCGAGCGCGCTGACCGGCGCGGGGATTGCCTCCTCCACGCCCGGGGCGGCGGGGCTTGGCATCGGGGCCGGCGGGACGACTACCGCGCCACCATTGCCGGGAGCTGCCACGATCCTGGTTTTCACCGGATCCTTGGCGGCGGGTTTCTCCTTCGGGGGTTCCCCGGTCGCAAGGGCACAGGTGAGCGACAGCGCAGTGATCAACCGGATTTTCATGGGCGGAAGATGCCCACGGACCGCCCGCAT
>JBIHZT010000380.1:0-4546 GCA_044240265.1 Luteolibacter sp.
ATGTTGTGCCAGTTGGTGTCATCAAATGCCATGCACCACGTGGCGGCTTGCACCGTGGCTTTGCCGGATGAGTTTTCAATCATGGGGAGAACGGATTCTGAATTTGAAAACGCAATCCCCTTGAAGCTGATATTTTCGACCCGTTCGGTCCGGGACTTGCCCTGAATCGCAATCAAGCGTCCGAGCTTCGGCGCATAGACCTTGACCGTCGCCATGTCTTCCTTGTCGGAATAATAATACAGCGTCCCGGTGGTTTTGTTGAAATAGAACTCGCCGGGCTCATCCAGCAACTCAAACGCATTGTAGATCGTATTTTCTCCAGTGACGGCGAAACCTGAATCCCATCCTTGATTCAGCGCGATCGCGCCGTATGGCTGCTGGAGTTTCAACACCCGGTTCTCTCCCTCCGTGATGATTTCTCGAACGCAGACAATGTTGGAGTTCCACGTCGTGTTGCGCATGATTTCGACATCCGAGGCATTGGCGATTTCGGGAACATCGCTTGCTGCGTATTGGACGCCATCCGGTTTTGATCCACCAATTTTTGCCCAATCCGCTTGTCCGGCTGTGATCGTGTAATTGCCCCATCCACCGCGGGCAGTGACGGTTTTGTGTGCCATGTTGGCCCGTTTATCATTGACGATCAGGGTCCGCAATTTTGTCGAACGATCCAACTTGGCCTCGTAAATCTGCCCTTTGTGGTTTTTCCATCCCGTCACCTGATCCGCTCCGTTGATGATCGGCACTTCATTTTCATACGCCTGGTAACAAATCTGGTGCCCGTTCATTCCTGAATCGGCAGGCGTGAACGTGAGGGTCTCGGATACGGGATAATGACCTCCGCGCAAATAGACAAAAATATCCGAGGTCATCTTTTGATTCACCGACCTCACCGCATCGCGGGCGCGTGAAAGGGTTTGAAACGGTTCTTCCTTGGTTCCTGCATTGCTGTCATTGCCGAGTGGGGACACGTAAAACGCTCGGGTTCCCTCGGAGCCATTCGCGGCTGTTGTTTGCGCCATCAGTCCGGGAGCAAGCGCGAGCAGGGTGAGAAGCGCGGCGGTGGCCGGGCGACAGGAGCGGTGTGGGATAGTGGGCATGGTGGATTCGAAGAGGCGTTTCGGCATTTCTTTGGCTGCGACGCTCATAGAGCGACGCTACAGTCGTTCACGTGCTGCCTTGTAGCGGCGGTCTGCGACCGTCGATGCGAATGTGAAGAGATGGAATGACGATTGATGACTGAGATTTTTGAAGTGGTAATTGGGAATGGACTCACTTCTCCATGAGCTGAAACTCCCAGATCGTCGGCCAGTCGCTGGCTTGCAGGACGTTCAGACGGACGACTTGGGCCGTGACCGGATCGAAGCTGGCCTGGAAGTTTGCGCCGAGGGTGGTGCCCGTGTGGAAGGTTTTCCAGGTTTCGCCCACCTTGGCTTGCAGTTCAAACGACTGGACGCGCGGTGAAAATGCCTCGCTGATCGCGGCCTTGCGGAAGGTCATCGGCTTGCCGAGATCCACTTCGAGCCACGCCTGCTGCGCCAAGCTGGCCCAGCGGGTATCCGGGTCGCCATCAATGGCATTGGAAGCTTCGTATTCGCCGCCGCAGGAACTTGAGGAGGTGGCTTTCGTTTCAGGAGTGATGATCCCTTGCAGTGCGGATGTAGCTGATTCCGTTATAATCACATCCTTGCGGCGGGATTCGGGGGTGACCTTCAGTTTGACCATTTTGCCGCCGCTGACCACACCTTCGATGGTCGTTTGCATCGGGGCGTGGAGTTTGAATTCGGCATCCCAGGTTCCCGGCCAGGCAGGCAGCAGGAGGATTTTCGACCCCTCGAACTGGACGAGCATCGTTTGGAGGGCGTGCAGGCCGTTGCCGCCGTTGTCTTCGTCGGGGATGTAGTCGTTGCCAGCCGCCCAGAAGGCGGGGAAACGCATGCGGGAATCCTGGCGGGTAAGGTGACTGGTGACGTATTTGCGGGCGGTGCTGGAATCGCCGAGGTAGGCGGCCTGCACGGCTTCCTGCGACCAGCAGCCCATCATGCGGTGTTTGCGGGCCTTGAAGGTTTGGCGGGCGAGATCGAGCCCCGGTTTGCCGAGACCAAAGAGGCGGAAGGGATAGATCGGATAGAGCTCGGGATTCTCCGAGTTGTTCCCTTTGACCATCGGTTCGTCGTGCGGAAGGATGATGCGTGTGCCATCGCGGTCGCCCACCGGGATTTCCGGGAGTTCCACTAACAGCCTTTTCCATTGCTGGCGGGAAGACTGGGAGGTGACGGTTTCAGGAAGTGCCAGCAGCCCATCGAGCACCCACTTGAGCCCCGCGATGTCGGGCGTCGGGTTGTTCACTTTCCAGAACATCTCGATCGAATTGACCGGGCTGATGAAGAGCTTTCCGTTCGCGTCGCGCTTGAAGTGCTGGTCGTAAAACGTCACCCCGGCCTCCGCGATCGGCATTAGCGTGGATTTGGCGAATTCCCGGTCCTGCGTGTAGGCGAAGTAGTCGAGCATCATCGAGCTGAGTTCGATCACCGGCAGGTAATAGTGGTGAGTGTAGTAGCCTTCATCCTCCGGAGAAACTTTCTTCAACTCGCTCCAAAACGGGCCGGTTTCCACGAAGTAGGCACCATCGTGGCCATAGAACTCGCGGCATTTCTTGAGGTTGTCCACGATTTGCCCGGCATACATCCGGAAGAATGGCTGCATGAGGTCGAAGTCGCCGGATGCCATCATCGGCCAGTAAATCGGACGCGTGTTTTGGAACCAATACATGTGGCCCCAGATGCGGAAATCGGCGCTGATCGGCGCAAACCTGCCATCGGGCATTTTGTAGGGCGCCGGGTTGTCCACGTTGAAGAGCGAGCCGTTGAACTTGATCGGGTGGGCACCCCGTCCGGTGCAGGCGTTTTTGAAGCGCTGGAGCAGGTAGCCGGTGGTCACCTCGCGGGATTTTTCGCCGGAGGTAATGAAAATGTGGCTGCGGTCCCAGAATTGCGTCCACCATGCGAGGTGGGCTTTCCATGCCTTGTCTTTCGCGATTCTGTTTGTGGCGGCGATTTGGGCGTCGAGCTGGGAAACCCACTCGTCCTGGGTGGCACACTGGGCGGTGAGCGGGTGGATGCTGACGCGCTGGACGGTTTGCGGTTTGGCGGATTGCAGGGCGGTGTCGCTTGCGCTGACGAAGCCATCGCCATGAATGGCGGCCCCGATGGTGCGGTTGACCATCTGCGGGACCTGGGTGTTTTGGGATTTATAATACCAAACGACCCGGTCTTTTTGCCCTGAAACAATCGTGTCGGCACCGAGCCACTCGGTCGGTGCGGTGCGCCAGGATTCCATGGCGACTTTCATCTGGATCGGATCAGCGCAGGCGGCCTCGACTTGGACGACCGGGCGATTCGCATCCACCCACAAGCGCAGGCGTGATTTTTTGCCATCCGGACCGGCGCTCGTCTCGATCGCCCCGTCGCGGAGTTTGAGTTCCTGGCGGAATCCCGTGGCATTGGCAAACGGGTTGGGAGAAAGCGAGACCCGGACGCGGCCGACCTTGAGTAATCCGTAAGCACCATGATGCGGGTTTTCGAGACTGCCGCTCCACGCATCGGTGCGGGCGATGTAGAAGAGCAGATCGCCGGACGGTTCCACCCAGGCATTCAGGGCGATTTCCCCGTTACCGAGCGGCATTGAGCCGGCGGAGTCCGTGCTCGGCGAATCCCAGACGACGTTGTAGTCGTCCAACCCGGCGGCTTGCAGCGAGCAGGCGGAAACCAGCAGCAGGCTGACGAGAGACAGGAGCGGGCGCAGAGAGTGTTTCATGATGGGATTGGAATTTCTGATAGTTTACGATGGCTGGATGAAGCGGTCGGCTTCGGGCATGCCGGGCACTTTCATGGCTTCGCCATCCCAATCGATGGATTTTCCAAGGCGCAGTGCGACGATGCCAGCAAGGCCGATCTCGGTGAGGTGGCCGCCGAAGTCGAAATCCGAAAACACCTTGGGACCGCCGAGGCAGGCGTCCACCCACTCGTCGAGGTGGCCATTGACCCGTGGAAGGGATTTGGGAACTTGTTTGGCGAGCGGGTGATTGCCTTCTCCGACAAAGCGTTTGTCGCCGTTCATCATGACATAACATTCGGAATTCCAAAGTCCGCTCTGCAATTGGCCTGTTTCACCGATGAGCAGGCAACCGGTTCTTTGCAGTTCGCCAAAGGATGCGCGGTGGCCTGCGGTGGCTGCTTCAGGGGGTAAATTGCCGCCGGTGTGGAAATGGATTTTCACGGGTGGACGCGAGCCACGGGCAGCGAAGTGGTAGATCAAAGTGCAGGATTTCGGGAAACTTTCTTTCCCCAATCCCGTGCCGCTGACTTCGATCCGGTTTGGATAGAGGAGGCCGAGAGCCCGCACGGGCAGATTGAATGCATGGCAGCAAAAATCCGCGATTGATCCGCCGCCGAAGTCATACCAACCGCGCCATTTGATCGGGTGATAGATACCGGCTTTGTAGGGGCGCTCCGGAGCAGGGCCGAGCCATGCTTTCCAGTCGAGG
>JBIHZT010000381.1:0-4544 GCA_044240265.1 Luteolibacter sp.
AAAGTTCGTGTTTTCATGTAAGGGTGAACAGCAGTTGTCTGCTTCATACCGACCGCGGATGAAACCGCGGGTGTGTTGAAGTTCTCAACTTGGCCGTCGGGGTGGGTGCCCCGGCGGCCTTTTTTTAGCTTAATGATGGGAGAGGCGAGCGGACGTCTCGTCCATTCAGGAACGCGACAAGCCATTTTCCGCTTATTTCGGCAGCGGGATCTTATCCCCGAGATGAATCGGCCGGGTGCCCAGGAAATTCACATCCAGCCACATTTTCACCCGCGCGCCCACCTCCCGGATCCGGGTTTTCAATCCGGCCTGGGTTTCCACGTCCTGCGCGTTGAATCCGTAGGCATCCATCCCGTGTGCCTCGGCCAGGTATATCGCCCGCTCGTTCTGGAATTTCTGACTGATGAAAAGAACCGAGCCCGCGCCGAAAATTTCCTTCGCCCGCACCACCGAGTCGAGCGTCCGCAGCCCGGCGTAATCACACACGATCCTCCCGCCCGGGATCCCGCGCTCGACCAGCGCCTGCTTCATTTTCTCCGGCTCGTTGTAATACGGGCTGCGGTTGTCGCCGGAGACGATCAGCGTCTTGAGCTTGCCCGCTTTCCACACCCTCACCGCCGCGTCGATCCGATAGCGAAAATACAGGTTTTCCCGGCCGTTCACCCGATCGGTCGTGCCGAACACCAGTCCCACCTTGGTCTCCGGCACTCTGGAAACATCGTCGAAAAGCCGGCCCCACGAGCCCCAGATCGCCGTGAAATTCGCGTAGCCCACCACCAATAAAAACGCCAGCAGCACCGTCAGTATCAGGAGAATCAGCCGCCGGAACCAGCGCCGGAAAACGCTTTTCCCGCCCGGCTTCACAAGGTGCGTGAGGTTTGGAGTTCCACCGGTCGCCGCGGCCATTGCAGGAACGACTTCACCGCATCCGAGAACCCGCCGATGAGTGCCACCTCCGGCGCGAGCACCCGCAGGCGGTGCGCCGATTCCACAAAGCGGACCTCGGGAAAGCGGCCTAGCCACTCGCCGTCTACCTGCACCGGCACTTCGCTGTCGGACTTGACGACAAACTCCGCTGCTTGGAAATAACTGGTAGAGGCCATGAGATCGATGCCGCCCAGCGCCAGTCCGCGCAGCGAATCCAGCACCAGCCGGTAGCCCGCCTCCTTGTAAACGAGCACCTCGAGCTTCGAGTCATGGTTGTTCGCATTCCGGAAAAATTTGAACGGACCGCCATACAGCGAGCCGTTCCCCGCCAGCACCGCCACACCCTCCTCACGCCGGCCGTCCGGGCACACCACCTCCAGCTTCGGCGGCTTTTCGCCGAGCACCCGCACCGCGGCCAGCAGATAGGCCAGCGGGCCTAGCAGTTTCTTCGACTCCCACGAGGTCTCCTCGATCACCAGCGCGTCGAACCCCACCCCCGCCATCTGCACGAACGGCGCGCCGTTCGCCTCGAACAAGTCCACGTCCTGCACGAAGCCGCGCTCGATCACCAGCAAGGCCTGCTCCAGCGAGTCGAAAGGAATCCCCATTTCCCGGGCGAAGACATTCATCGTCCCGGCCGGCAGCACGCCGAGCAGCGTCCGCGATCCCACCAGCCCGTTGATCACCTCGTTCAACGTGCCGTCCCCGCCGGCGGCGATCACCACCGGCTCACCCGCCGCCGCGAAACGCGCCGCGATTTCCCGCGCCTCCCCGGCGTAATTCGTCGGATGCAGCACCAGTCGCTCCGGGTGGCTCTCGATGAACCGCAGCACCCGCCCGCCCTTCTGGCTGCGGGCGCGGGGATTGAAAATGACCGGATACCGGTGCGGTTTTTCCATGTCGGATTCTTCACCCATGCCCGCCTCTTCCGCAACCCGATTTCGCGTGTCGGCAGGCATCACCACTTCACCCCCGGAAATGGCGGATCATGTCCCAAATTCTGCGAAATTTCGCGAGACTTGGCATGCGGCGATCTATCGGTGAACACGCATGATGGACCTTCCCACGCTTGCCCGTTTCCTCTCCACCCATCCGGCGGTGGTGGAAAAGGCTGCCATCCAACAGGCCTTCGGGCATGTGCTGGAAGTGTCGGGAAACACCCGGCCCGGCGGCGATTGCGCCGTCCTTCCCAATCCGTCGGGCTCCGGCTACCTGCTGTTTGCCGCCGAGGGCATGCCGCAAGCCTTCGTTGAGGACGATCCGTGGTTCGCCGGCTACTCCGCCATTTTGCTGAATCTCTCCGACATCGCCGCCATGGGTGGCCGGCCAGTCGCCCTCGCTGACATCCTCTGGAGTCCGTCCGACAAAATTTCCTCGCAGATCTGGCAGGGCATGCAGGCGGCGGCCCGGGCCTACGGCGTCCCCATCGTCGGCGGACACACCACCCACACCGGTTCAGGCTCCGGCGCTGGAAGTGCCGCGCTCGCTGCCGCCGTCATCGGCCATGCCGGTGACCGCCTCATCACCAGCTTCGATGCGAAACCCGGTGACCACCTCGTCATCGCCATCGACATGCACGGTGGTTACCGGAGCAACGGGGACGATGGATGCGATGGTCGTGACGGAGAAGGCCGGGCGTTCTGGGATTCCAGCGCGACTTCCTCACCCGAACGGTTGAGAGCGGGACTTGAAATGCTTCCCGCACTTGCGGAAAAAGGACTCTGCCGCGCCGGCAAAAACATCAGCTCCGGTGGCATCATCGGCGCGCTAGCCGCCTTTTGTCATGGTTCCGGGGTCGGTGCCATCCTCGATTTGGAAGATCTGCCCTGCCCCATGGATGTCGAGATCGAGCGCTGGCTCACCTCGGTTCCGAGTTACGGCTATCTGCTCGCCATTTCGCAGGAAGATGTTGAAAGCACCCTCAGCCACTTCACCGCCACCCGCATCACCTGTCGCGAGATCGGGCATTTCAGAGCCCTGCCCGGCATCACCATCACCGCCGACGGAGATGCCGCGGACCTGAATCTGGGCCGGCCAGTTGTCCACACTGCTGTTGATGACTTCGTCCACGCCGGATGAATCCGTCTGTTGGAAAGGAAACATCACGGCTGGCCGGCGGCCTGGTTGAGGGTGCGGAGCATGGCTTCGAGCCGGGTGGCGGCGTCCCCCGCCGGAAGTGTGGCGGAAAGCCGGTCCGCCCACAAGGGGAAGGCCATGGGCGTGAGATTTTCCGTTTCCACCACATGCATCGGTGCGGACTGGAGGCGGCGGATGATGCCGGCGAGGCGCGTGAGTTCGAGTTGTTTTTCAAGGATCTCGCGGCGCGACTGGGCGAGTAGGAGATTGTCGGAATCATAACGTTCGAGCACTTCGTAAAGCAGCGAGGCGCTGGACTGGAGTTCGCGCTGGGTGAGGTCCTTTTTGCCCGGCATCGTTTGCAGGATGAGTCCGGAAACCCGCGCGATCTCGCGGAACTGCCGCCGCGCGAGCTCGGCGGTGTTCATGCAGGCGACGAGGTCGTCGAGCAGGTTTTCATCGGTGAGGTGGGAGCGCAGCAATTCCTCGTCGAGATGCAGGCCGCGTTTGGAAGTTAGGGAGAATCCGTAATCGTTCTGTGTCGTGTGGATCGATTCGCCCGATTCGCGGGAAATTCGGAACGCGACCAGCGCCGCCAGCCCCTCATGAACCAGCCGCCCTGCGAATGGATAGAAAAACAGATGCTCGCCCTCGCGCGACCGCGCGTGCTCGACGAGCAGCGACTCGTCATCCGGCAGCCGCGACCATTTTTGCTGGATCGCGAGGATCGGCGCGACGGCGTCCATCTCCAGCGACGGCGGGCCATGCCCGTGCAGACGGCGGGCGAACGCGTGGGACAGCTCGGTGGAAAGCGGAAACTTGCTGCCGCCCCAGATCGCGACTGCCCCCTTGGGCGAGCGCGCGGGTTTTACCGTGGCCGTCCGGTCGCGGAACCGCACGAGCGCGAGCTGCCGGCCGGCGAAAATGAACGCGGAACCGGGCTTGAAGCGGGAAATGAAGGATTCCTCAACGGTGCCTAACGTGTGGCCGTTCGCGAACTTCACCGACACCGCCGGATCGCTCGAAATCGTGCCGATGCTCAGGCGGTGGCGGGCGACCAGGTGCTTGTCGTCCACGGTGTAGGCGCCGTTTTCCAAGCGGGCTTTCTGATAGCGCGGGTAGGCGGCGAGCGCCGTGCCGCCGTTGGAAATGAAACCGAGCGCCCAATGCCATTCCGCGTCCGTTAGTCCGGCGAAGGCATGGCTGGATTCGATCTCCCGACGCATCGCCTCCGGCTTGAACGGCGTGCCGATGGCGCAGGTGACGAGGTGCTGGACGAGCAGATCCAGCGGCTTCTTCAGCGGCGTGCGGCTCTCGATCTTCCGCGCCAGCGCCGCGTCGCGGGCGGCCGCAAATTCGACGAGTTCCAGCGCGTGGGTCGGCACGCCGACGATGCGCGAGACGCCGCCCGGTTGGTGGCCGGAGCGCCCGGCGCGCTGGAGCAGCCGCGCGATTCCCTTCGGCGAGCCGACCTGGATCACTTGATCCACCGGCGAGAAATCCACGCCGAGATCGAGTGATGATGTGGCGATGACGCATTT
>JBIHZT010000382.1:0-4532 GCA_044240265.1 Luteolibacter sp.
CCTGGCAGCATGACCGCCGTAGCCGAGCGTCGCGTCCACGCCGATCATGCCGGGCTGGAGATTCAGGGCTTCGAGGGATTCCTCAACGAGAATGGGGATGTGCGAGCCGGCGGGCGTCTTGCCGGAGGCGATGACCTTGGCCACCGTCTCGCCGTAGCGCGCGGGGTCGTGCTCCTTGTATTTGTCCTCGAACTTCCGGGGATTTTTCCCGCTGTAGCGCTTGCGACGGGGCGGGCGTGGAGTTTCATCACTCACGAGTGGGATTTCGTCGTTCACAGTTCCGAGTATTTCAGGTTATTGCCGCGGGATTTTTCCACCGGATAGCGGACGTCGTTGCGGGCGATCTTGGCCTGCATGACTTCGCCGAGGTTCATGCCGAGATTATCGGCGAATTCGAAGAGAAGGATGGCGACATCGGCGATTTCCGAGGCGATTTCCTCGCGGTTTTTCTCAAGACGTTTTGCGATCTGGTCGTCCTGCTGCCAGACGAAGTGCTGCATCAACTCGCCGGCCTCGGCGGCGATGGCGACGGCGAGGTCTTTCGCGTTGTGGAATTTCCGCCAGTCGCGGGCATCCACGAAGGTCTGGATTTGGGCGGTTAGTTCGGAGATGGAATCGCTCATGGCGGGAGACTTAGCGCGGATGGTGATGCGACGCTAGGATTTAACGGAAGGAATAGGAGGTATCAAAAGCCGCTACGAAAAATCCCACCGCCCTGCGCGAGGGCAAACACATCAGCCCCAGCCGCCTCGCCGACCTCCTCTCCTGAAAACATTCCGGCTTCAACATCCACGACGGCGGCGAAAAACCCGTTCCCGCCCACGACACCGCTACTACCGCCTCTATTCCAAACGATCGAGACCATGGAGCCCATCGAGCCACCCTGGCAGGCGATCAAGGAATGGATCCCCGACGACGAACCGGACCTTGACTGGTTCGACCGTCCCCGAACTCCCTCCAATCCCGATCCCGACGGATGCGACCAAAGCCCGACGTGGAAACCCGAGGAAATCCATTTGGATGACGGCCGGACTCTGGTTCTCGAATACATCTGACAAGCCCTCCAGCCAAAAGCCCGCGACCAAAAGATATCTTGGCAAAGCGGCCCGAAGAGCTATGCTTGGGATCCACGAATTTGTCTGCCAAGACCAGCAACGGCCACCGCGACACCACTGTTTCGTCGCGTTTTTCTTCTCTGCGCACTCGGCAATTTTCACTTCTTTCGCCCCCCCCCCCCTTTTCCCCCGCCTCCGGTCCGGCCACCGGCTCTTTCAACGGCCTTCACCCCAAAAGCAATTTCTTGCAATCCACCATGAAAGCCTCCTGCTTTTTCCGTCAAGTGGTTGTGTTCGCAATTCTGGCTCAGGTTCCTGTCGGCTTCGCCCAGACTGGCGGCAGCGCCTCCCTCAAGGCGGTCCTCCATGACTACACCGGGAGTTCGAATGACGACCACTGGACGGTGGCTTGGGTCACCGACGAATCGGGAGCCTTCATCAAGACCCTGTGGATCCAAGGTCCGACGATCAGCAATAGCAAATGGACCTCCCACTGCGCTGCCTGGACCACGGCGAAGGCCGGCAGCACCGCTTTCGACGGCTTTTCCAGTGCCACGGCTCGCGACTACGACGGTAGCATCGCCAGTCCGGGTGTCAGCAATCCGGTCGATCCGGTTTGGGACGGTCGCGACGCCGTCGGCAACCTGGTGCCCGACGGCAATTACCGCTTCTACATCCAGTATGCCGAGGATGCCGGTCAAGGTCCCTCCACCACGGTGCCGCTGACCTGGACCAAGGGTCCCGCGCCCTTTTCCCAAGGCTACCCTGCCCAAGGGACCACCGGGATTTCGCCGGGCAGTAACAATTTCACCGACCTGTCGGTGTTGTGGAAGCCGTTCGCGCCGGAGATCGCCATCGAGCAACCGGTCGGGGTCGACCTTGCGGATGGCGGCGCGCGGGACTTCAGCGTAGTCACGCTCGGCTCCAGCGCCAGCTGTTCGTTCCTCATCAAGAACATCGGCAACAGCAACTTGACCGGGCTGTCCGTCATGCTGGACGGCAGCCATCCGGGTGACTTCGCCGTGACCAGCCCGCCGGTGGCACCGGTCGCCGGGCCGGCTGGCACGACCGGCATGGACCTGCGCTTCACCCCGACCGCCGCGGGTCCGCGTACGGCGGTCCTGCACCTTGCCAGCAATGACTTTGATGAAAGCTCGTTCGACCTGATCCTGAATGGCACCGGGCTCAGCGCCTTCGATGCCTGGACCAGCGCGGCCGGGCTGCCGGAGGGACAAAGCGGCCCCAACCAGACGCCGCAGGCTGACGGGGTGGCGAACCTGCTGAAGTTCGCCTTCAACCTCGACCCTGCCCGGCCGGACCCACGCCAGCTCCACTTCGGTGTCGGCGACTTGGCGGGATTACCGGGCGCGGCCGTGGCAGGCGGGAAGCTGAGGCTCGAGTTCCTGCGCCGCAAGCAGGTCACGACTCCCGGCATCCTCTACATTCCCCAATTCTGCGGGGACCTCGCCACGTGGGCCGATTTCACCGGGCCCGCCCTGCAGATCGATTCGGTCGATCCAGTCTGGGAGCGGGTTCTGGTCGAGGACCCGCAGCCAGCCGGCGCGGCGGCGCGCTTCGGCCGCCTGAAGATCATTCAGACTCCGTGAACTGCGTGCCAGCCCCGGCCCGGCATTTCCCCTACCTCGCGATGAAAGCCCGTCCTTCGCTCCTGATCGCTGCCACGATGGTCTTTTCCTGCGCGAGCCTCCGAGGTGCCGAGCGTCCCGTGACCGCTTGGGAAGGCCGCACGATGGGCAGCGTCTATACGGTCAAGCTGGTGGAGCCGCAGCTGCCATCGGCGGGCTTGTTGGCCCTGCGCGCCGAGGTCGAGGCCCGCTTGGCCGAGCTCAACCGCCAGATGTCGCACTACGAACCGGAGAGCGAACTGTCGCGCTTCAACCGGGCTCCGGCCAAGCTTCCGTTCCCGGTCTCCGCAGAGTTCGCGAAGGTCGTCCGCTTCTCACTCGAACTCAGCCGCCGCAGCGGGGGGGCCTTCGACCCGACGCTGGGCCCGGTAATCAACCTCTGGGGCTTCGGCGAAAAGTCCGTCCCCCGCGCCGTCCCGCCCGAACCCACGCTGCAAGCCGCCCGCGCGCTGACCGGGTGGCGGCACCTCGCGGTCACGCCCGCCGGCGAGCTGGTCAAAGAGCTACCGGGTCTGAGCCTGAATCTTGGCGGCGTGGCCAAGGGCTTCGGCACGGACGAGATTGTCGCCATACTCCGCCGCCACGGCATCACCGACGCCTACGTCGCGATCGCCGGCGAGGTGCGCGTGATCGGCCGCAATGCGCGGGCTGAGAAATGGCATGTCGGCATCGCCGCGCCGGTCGATCACTGGCGCGGCGATGACCCGATGGCCGCCGGCGTGCGGCTAGCGGATCAATCGCTGTCCACGTCGGGTGACTACCAGAATTTCTTCCTCGATCCGCGGGGCGGGCGGTTCTGTCACATCATCGATCCCCGGACTGCATGGCCCGTCCAACACCTGCTCGGCGGGGTCAGCGTGGTCGCGCCGGACAGCATGAGCGCCGACGCCTTGGGCACCGCGTTGTTCGTACTCGGCCCGGTGGAAGGCCTGAAATGGATCGATACTTGGGAAGGTGCCGCAGCGCTGTTCATTGTCCGTCAGCCCGACGGCAGCTTCCGGCGGATCCCGAGCGCACGCTTCGCGGCGATGACGGGCGACTAGTGGTCAGTCAGGTTCAAAGTGTCGGATGGGGTTGCTACGTCTAGCCGCGAAAAGTGATCCACAAATGGATGAGAATGCGAACGAGTCACGATTGAGAAGAAGAGGAAGGCACCGCGAATCCGGCGAATCTTGTATTATCACTATTAGGTGACCATTATTAAGTGACAGATAAAAAGCAAAACCTCCGCTTAGCGTCTGGGTTTGCGGTGGTAGGGTGGCGACATGCGTAAGGCTCGTTGGCTGGCAACTTGGCAGGATTCGACTTCGAAACCGGTGATTTACCACTGCATTTCCCGCGTGGTGGACCGGCGGTTCGTTTTCGCAGAGCGGGAATGCGAGGCGTTCCGGATGTTCATGCGGATGTATGAGAATTTTTCCGGTTGCCGGGTTTTGTCTTACTGCATCATGTCCAATCACTTCCACCTGCTGCTGGAAGTCCCGCCGATGGTGGCGGGAGGACTCTCCGACGAGGAGTTGCTGAAGCGGCTTTCCGCTCTGTATTCCGAAGGTTTTGTGGCCGGGGTGTCGGCGGAATTGGCGGAGGCGAGGAACGCTGCCGACGACGAAGCTGCTGGTGTCGCAGACACCCGCGTGGCGGAGATGCACGCCCGCTTCATCTACCGAATGCATGATTTGAGCCAGTTCATGAAGGGGTTGTTGATCCGCTTCACGCGCTGGTTCAACCGGACTCATTCCCGCACGGGAACCTTGTGGGAGGAGCGATTCAAGAGTGTGATCGTGGAGAGCGGCGTGGCGGCGAGGACGATCTCGGTTTATATCGATCTCAA
>JBIHZT010000383.1:0-4508 GCA_044240265.1 Luteolibacter sp.
GGGATCCTCAATAACTTCCTTCTTGCTTTCTGTCAGTTGACCACCACTAAACACCAATTGTTTGACTTTCACTGCGTAAACCCGCCCCTCCAACGCCTCAAGATCCTTTTCAAAATAAGAGTCTGTCCCTCCATTTAAGCCAATTCTCCGCCTGGCCATAGGAACAACCACATAATCCTCACCTACCTTACCCTTGGTCGAGTCCTTGAATGGCGCGTATGTTCCATCATCGCGTGCCTTGGATTTGATATCGCCTCTATACTCGTACAGAAAAATCACTTCTGGCGTAGTCTTCATGGACCCCTCGATCATCGTGTAAGCTTTGTCAAAACCCGTTGCGATGATTGTCGATTGCTCACCATTTCTTAGCTGAACCAGTTCCTGCTCCAAAGCGGAAGCCATGCGGTCGGCCTGCTGGACATTGATCGACTTGCGGATGCCTTCCGCCGCAGGGGCGAAAACCACCATGAAGCCGGTGAGAAGCACGGCGAGAACGCCAATCGCAATGACAGTCTCCAGAAGGGTGAATCCGCGCTGGCGGAGGATGGGTTGGGTTTTCATGATTTAGAACTCTTTGACGGTGCTGGGAATGCTCGCCTGATCCGGGGTGCGAAACACCGAGGTCATGCCGTTGCGCCAGACCACAAAACCTCCGAAATCGCGCTTGGCAGAGCTGGTGATCTGTGGGCTCGCAGTCGGCTTGTTGACCGGCCTTGTTCCAGAACCGATGATGAAACTGGCACCAATGTTTTCGGATATCCCCTGGGAATTGAACTTATAAATATAGTAGGTCCCGTCATAGGCTGCCTTGACAGCCGCAGGCGCGGCAGAGCTTGACGCGCTTGGTGCGCTTTTGATTTTGCCCGTCAATACCTCAGGGATGGTCCCTCCCCCGTTCGCATGGTCCAACTTGCTGAACTTCTGGCTGAAAAAAGTTTGATCGGGAAGCACCGCGCCGCGACTTGAAAGGACCCAGTCGGGTGTGAGGCTGTTCGGATCCTTGGGAAGGCCCGTGGTCGCGTCGATGTTTTCGTAGGCAACGACGATACGTCTGAGGTTGTCGCCACTGTTGTTCTTCAAGTCCTTCGCCACCAGCACACAGGTCCGCAGGTTTTTCCCAATCGCCATGGACCGCGCTTCGTCGAACAGCGACTCGGCGGAGGCGACGCCGCTGGTCACGCCCTTGCCGCCCATGCCGCTCAAGCCAATCGCGCCGGCGGTCATCAAGATGGACATGATGGCGATGACAACGAGCATTTCGACCAAGGTAAAGCCGCGGCTCTGCCGCCGGGGATCGATTTTCAAAACGGTTGAATTCATGGGTTTGGAGTCGGGTTGGGGGTAAAGTTGCTCGATTTGTGGGCGTCCGCAAGAGCGAATGTCAATACATCGCAGTTACGCGCGCTTCTGGTTTGCAGGGTATCGGCCACCGTTCGGGCCGGAGGTCCAGAGCCAGGCGGGAGCCACCATGTCGCGGATATCCTTGCGGGCAGCAACCCAGCCGAGGAGCTCCTTGGCGAGACTCGGATCGGCAACCAAGGACGGCGGATCGCCTTCGCGGCGCGGCCCGTATTTGACAGGGACGCTCTTGCCGGTGATTTCCTCGACGGCGGAGATGATTTCCTTCACGGAGACGCCGACTCCGGTGCCGAGATTGCAGCGTACGGAAGCGCCACCAGCGGCGAGGTGATCGAGCGCGCGGGCGTGGGCATCTGCCAGGTCCTCCACATGAATGTAGTCGCGGATGCAGGTGCCGTCCGGCGTCGGGTAGTCGGTGCCGAAGACCTCGACGTATTCGATTTCCCCGGTCACCGCCATCATCACGCGGGGAATGAGGTGGGTTTCGGGTTCGTGGTCTTCACCGATCAAGCCATCCGGCGAGCAGCCGCTGGCATTGAAATAGCGCAGGCAGGCGCTGCGCAGACCCCATGCGGTGTCACAATCGGCGAGGATGTGTTCGACCATGAGCTTGCTCATGCCGTAGGGGTTGATGGGTTTCTGCTGGTTGGCCTCGGTGATCGGCAGTTTATCGACCACGCCGTATGTGGCGCAGGTGGAGGAGAAGACGAAGATCTTGCAGCCGAACTCCTCCATCACTTGAAGAAGCTTGATGGGCTCGGCGGTGTTGTTTTGATAGTATTTGAGCGGATTGGTCACCGATTCCCCGACATAGGCGTAGGCGGCGAAGTGAATGACAGCGCCGAACTGGTGCCTGGCAAACAAAGAGCGCACGAGTTCCTGATCGCCGACGTCACCGACGACCAACTCGACAGCAGGGTCGATGATCGCCCGCTCGTGGCCGAAAACAAGATTGTCGAGCACCACGATCTTGCGCCCCTGACCGGCGAGGAGACGAACGGTGTGGGAGCCGATGTAACCTGCTCCTCCGGTGATGAGAATCGGTGCGTTGGATGGATTCATGAGATTTACGAAGCAGAGAAAACCGAAGAAACCCGTGCCGTGTCAACCCATGGAAGCCGGACGGGAAAAATTCCCGTAAAATCCGTTCGAATAGATCGCCGTCCCGTGTTGTCGTAGGGGCATGAAGAAAAACCTTCGTTTCCTCTTGGGATCCGCGGCGGGATTGTTCGCCGCCATTGGATTCAGCTCCTGCGCCTATGATCCCTATTATGGCTCGACCACGGTGGGCGGGTCCTACTCCTCGGGCTACGGTGGTGGCTACTATGGAGATGGCTACGGCGGCGGGTCTTCCACCTCCGTTTTTGTCGCCACGGGAGATCCACGCTGGGGCTACGACCCGGGTTGTTACAGTTATTACGACTACAGCCGTCGTTGCTACTACGACCCCTACCTGAACGGTTACTATCCGGTGGGCTATCGTCCACCGGTCGTCTATGGAGTCTCCCACCCATACGGATGGCGGCCAGGAAGCCGGTATTGTCGTCCACCGGGCCGCGTTTCGAACGTAACGATCACGAATTACCGGAATCGCGAGACCGTTTACCGGGAGCGCGGCTATGTCCAAGCGAGCCACGGTCGCCAGCGACAGGATGCCGGTTCAGACAGGGCATACGACCAACGTCCGTCTTCAGGCTCTTACGGCAACAGCAGCTACAGTTCCCGCCCGAACACCGGCCATCGCTCGTCCACCACTCCTTACTCGCGGCAGCAACCGGAAAGAAATCCCTCCGTCCAGCCGGCTTCCCGCTACCCGTCGCGGTACAACACGCCCCTCGCCGCGAGCCAGTCGCAGAATTCACGGGAAAATCGCTCCGCGCAAACCGACCCGCGCAACCGCCAAGCCGCACAACCCGCGCAGCGTCAGATGCGCCAGCTGGCACCTCCTGACCAATCCAAAGGAATCCGCCAAGCCTCGCAGTTACAGCAATCCCAAGGTCGGCCCCGCGAAACCCGTGGCAAGAATGACAAGGACGACGCCCGAAACGACGGCACCGACGCTCGCGGTCGGATCCGCAACTGACCTGAGTTCATCCCGTCCGCGAGGATTCCTTCGCCTCCCGCCGCTCCCGATCGCGGCGGAGGCGCTCCAAGCTGATGCGTGGACGCAACAACCAGCGCCCGAACAACCAGCCCGCCATGCCGCCGCCGAAGTGGCAGGCGTGGCCCATTTGGAACCAACTGCCCCAGCCACGGCGGGTAATCCATTGGCCTAATTCCGCAAATCCAGGCACACCCAGCGCCGGGTCCGCAAGTGCGAGAATCAGCTCCGCCATCAAAATCCCGAGTCCCAGGCTTTTTCCCGAGATCGGCAGCGGCATCATCCGCGATTGTGGCGAAAGGGTGGTCATCAACAGCAGCAGGCCGATGCATGCGCCGGAAAACCCGATCAGCAAGGGAGCTCCGTCGCCACCCGGAGCCAAAACCAAGTGGCCGAGCGCACCACCGAGCAGCCCGAAAACGATGGCTTTCACAAAAGCCACCCGCCCCGCCATGTGCTCGATTCTCGACCCGACTAACAAGAGGAGCAACGCGTTCACGCCCACATGCCACCAGCTCCCGTGCAGAAACCCGTAGGTGACTATTTTCCAGATTCCGCCGGACAACACGCCTTCGCGAGTCAGTCCCAGCGCCTCAAACCACGACCACGCCGGTTGGCGGTTGTGCCCACCCACCGCCATCACCAGCGCCTCGATTCCCAGAATCAACGCGACCCAGCCCCATGTCACCGGCGATTTCGCGAGCAGTGCCAAATTCCGCACGGCATCGGAAGACGGTCCACCGGTCGAGATCATGACGGCGTCCGTTTCAGCTCAATCCATTCACTCCACCACGTGCGCCCGCGGCTCGCGGCGGGCGACGTCCTCGCCGCCGGCGCTGGTCACGAACGGACCGCCTTCGAGCGGGGCCACGCCGGTGAACGCCACGTCCGGCATGTCCGTCGGACGACCAGCGAGCGGGAAATCCTTCCGCAACGGGAAAAACGGATAGCCCTCCCACATCAGGATGCGCTTCATGTTCGGGTGGCCGGAAAACGGGATTCCCATCATGTCCCAGACCTCACGCTCGTGCCAGTCGGCACCGAGCCA